>NZ_JBGCDL010000217.1:0-12574 GCF_045105435.1 Kordia sp.
GGAATCGTAACACTCGTAAAGTTATTGTTATGAAAAACTCTGAAATCTAAGAATGTAACACCTGTTGGAAGGTTTATGCTCGCTAATTGGTTATTTTCAAAACAACGATCTCCTATTTCTGTTAAGTTTGGAGGAAATACGACACTGGCGAGTTGATTCGTATTAAAAGCTCTCCTTCCTAATGTTGTGACTAAATTAGGTATAGTAACAGTCATTAATTGATTATTTTCAAAAGCACTTTCACCTATTACTGCAACTGTACTAGGAATAACAACGCTGGTTAATTGATTGCCTTTAAATGCATCAGTCGCAATTTCAGTAATAGTATACGTTGTACTGTTAAATGTAACTGTAGTAGGAATTGTTAAACCAACTCCTGTGATAGAACTATCAATAATACTTACAGTACTGTTTGCTTGTGAATTGATAGTGTATGTAATATTGTTGACTTCAAAATTTGGGTTAATTCCGTTGATTGTTGCAAAACCCGTCCATCCATTACTCAAATAAGCATCCTCACTTCCTGTCGGAACCGTTAGTGAAATAACACTACGATCATCAAAAATATTTGTTTCTAATGTTGGTGCTGTAGTACCTAAGACTGTTACTTGTGTAAGATTTGTAAGTTCAAAAGCTCCTGAAAAAATTTCTCTGATGGTTGCTGGAATAGTGATACTTGTTATTGGAGTTTCTTCGAAAGCAAAACTATTAATTTGAACAACACTGTACGTAACTCCTTGAAATGATATTGTTTCGGGTATTACAAAAGCTGCTGCAATCTCACCATCTACAAATGTTACAGCTACTTCGTTAGGGTCAAAGCTTACAGCTTCATACTCTAATCCATCTACGACAAAAGTGACGCCGCCGCCTTCTGGGTTTGCTGTTTGCGCACTACTTTTTGTGATTCCTATACACATTATTGCTGCGTACAGGATAGTTAATATACTTCTTTTCATGGTGTTGAATATTTAGTTTTCTGGTAAATGTGTGATTAAAAATTCGTGTAAAAGTGATTGGCTTTTATGTTGAATTTTCAATTCAAAAACAAAGAAATGCGTATGCCTTGCTTGCAACAAATTTTACAGGGTATCAAAAAGGTATCAATACTTTAATTTATTGATTATAAGATAATTAATCCCAATAAAACATCAGTTTAAATTGTACTTTTGCTAATCTTTTTTAAGTATTTTAATTGTGTTTTTTAGGAATTTATTTGCAAAGTGCTTTTGCGCTCTATACAAGCAATAATATCGTCGGTAGATGCTAAGTTTAATTTCTTACGAATACGATATCTTGACGATTTTATAGAAGGTAATGTAGTGTTGAGCAGTTTACTTATTTCTGTAGAACTCAATCCTAATTTCATCATGCAAAGCAATTCTTTTTCGCGTGGTTTTAATTCGGAAAATTGTGTATCTAGTAGTATTTTGAAATCAATATTTACTTTATCTAAGTAGTTTTGTAAACTTGTCGTAGAACTTTTTCCTGTTTTTTCGGATAGTAACGAAGCAGACAATGACTTTAAAGCAAGTTGTCGTTCTTGTTCATTTTCAAACGTGATTATTTGTCTGATATCATCTAAAGTCCTGTTCAATACTTCTTCCGTAATGGAGTTTTCTATGACTACCTTTTTGAGTTCTTTTTTTCTATTCGCTAATGCCAAATCGGCTTTTAGTTTTTCAACTTCTTTTTGTTGTAGTTCGTTTTTGGCGAAAGAAATTTTTTGTTCTTTTCGTTTTACAATAAAATAAATAGCGAAAATAGCGAATGCCAATACCACAAATATCAACGCAAAATAGAGCTGTTTTTTGGTTGATTCATTTTTTAAATGAACAGCCGCCAATTGTTTTTCACTTTCAAATTGATACGCGTATTCCAAATCTGCCAATCTTTTTACTCTACTTTCACTCACCAACGAATCTTTATAAGCGTCATAAGTCATAAATGCTTTGCGCGAATCTGAATAATTTTTACTGTTGTGCGCAATTTCTGCTTTTCTGAAATAAGACCATTTTAATAATAAACGAGAGTTTATTTTTTTAGCATTCACAATGGCACTATCAATATGTGAAGTCGCCTTGGCATATTCTTTTTGTTGGTTGTAAATATTAGCAATACTCAAATGATTGTTGGATAAATGCTGGTATTCGTTGGTCGTATGTAAGAATTGTAAATTTTCAGTAAAGGTTTTTGCCGCAATATCGTACTTCTCTTCTATTGCATACGTATTTGCTATGTTTGTGCGCACTCTTATGATATATTTTTTTGAAATATTAGGTACTGCTAGGCATTTTTCAAAGTAGTATCTGGCAGAATCATACTTTTTTTCTTCTACAAAAGTTGCTCCTAAACGATTTAACGTAATAACTTGCCCACGCGGAATACTGTCCTTTTTTTGCATTGCCAAAGCACGCTTATAGTACTGTTTTGCCTTTGCATAATCTTTTAATTTTTTGTAAACTGCGCCTAAATTACTCATGCATTTTCCAGCAATTCTATTGTAATTGATCGCTGAAGCAAGATCAAAACCTTCATTTGCATATCGAAGTGATTCTGAATAACTCCCAAGATTAGAGTTCACACTAGAAAGACTATATAATACTTCTGCTTTAAGCATTTTAAAATCATTGCTCGTGTATTCGTTATCATTTAATTCTTTTTCAATTTCTAAAAAGACTTCTTTGGCTATTGATCTATCAAAAAAAGCCAAGCGATTTCCCAAATCAGCTTTGAGTGTTAATCGTGTAATGTCTGTTTCTGCCTTTTCGATTTGAAATTTTAAAGCAGCTACAATGCTGTCTTTTACTTGTGCAGTCGCAGCAAAAGAACCTAGAAAAAACAGTATAATACTAATTAACTTTTTCATAATAGTTGAGTTTCTAGTGATTGTTCTTTTTGTTGAAATGTGCTCAAATTCAAAAGGTATCCTGTTTGCACTACTACGTTTTGTAACGTAAAAGATGCAGCTGGCGTTACAACTTCGTTCGGATTGGTAGTACTGATCTTATAATCAAATCCGTTTACGGTAAATGTCTGTGCAATACTTATTGTCACAATTAGTTGTGCAATGAGTAGCATTCGTTTTGTTTTTAAATAATGTGCCCTAATCATATCACTAGTATTAAAATTGGTTGTATAAATGAGTAGTTTACGTGTGCTTATTTATAACTCAATTTTACTTTAGTGTTAGGCGTAACTAAAACTAAATTTTACATGACAAATGTACTAGCAATTTTAACATTTGTATGTAACAATGCCGCATATTGCTATCACATTTCCGACACTTCGTCGGTTTTTTACACGAATACCATACCTGCATAACAAATTGTATATCAATTAATTACATTCAATTATTTCGATTTCGAAATCATTTTTATGCGCTTTTTAGCGGAATTGTCTCATTTTGTTATTTTTGTATATGATTCAAAAAGTTGCTCTTGGCGGTGGATGTCATTGGTGTACAGAAGCCGTTTTTCAATCGTTAAAAGGCGTGCAACATGTAGCACAAGGTTGGGTACAATCTACCGAAGAAAATGATACCTTTTCGGAAGCCGTCATTGTACAGTTTGATACTACTTTGATTCCTTTGAAAGTACTCGTAGCCATTCATTTGCGTACGCACAAATCGACTGTGCAACATTCCATGCGAAAAAAATACCGTTCTGCTATTTATTATTACGATCAAGCGCAACAGGAAATTTTAAAAAATATTCTTACTGCTGCACAAAGTGAGTTTAAAGAAAAAATCATCACGCAAGTGTTGCCTTTTATTGCTTTTAAAGCTTCGCGCGAAGCAATTACCAATTATTATTATTCCAATCCGAAGAAACCATTTTGCGAACAGTTTATCAATCCGAAATTAAAGTTGTTATTGCGTGAGTTTACGGAGTTTGCGAATTCGGATTTGATTGGGTTTTCTTAGACTTGCTTTGCGCTTAGATCGCTGACGCTATTAGATGTTAGATCGGCTTCGCATTTTAGACATACTTCACTTCGACTCCACACAGTACGAACGTTTTTATAATGTTAGAAATTTTGAAACCTCACTACGAGAAATTTACGTCGTAGTACTCTGTTTCTAAGTAACGTTTAAGTTTTCTTTGAAACAGATTGCTTCGGCTCATCTCGTAAAGACGAATCAAAGATGATAATGATGAAATTATCGAACGAAAATCACTAGAATTGAATTCACAAACAAACTAGAAATTAGCTATATTCAAACGTTCCGTATGTACTGGAAATCGTTAGTTTTTTGCTGTCAGCAGCTGCTACTTTTCCAACAATTTGTGCGTCTACATTGTATGATTTTGAAATGGCAATGATATCTTGAGCAACTTCTGGGGAAACGTATATTTCCATTCTGTGACCGCAATTGAAAACTTGGTACATTTCTTTCCAGTCTGTATTCGATTGCTCTTGAATTAACTTGAAAAGTGGCGGAATTTCAAACATATTGTCTTTTATGATATGTAGGTTTTCCACGAAGTGTAATATTTTGGTTTGTGCGCCACCACTGCAATGCACCATTCCGTGAATTTCCTCCGAAGTATATTTATCTAAAATACTTTTTATAATTGGCGCGTAGGTTCGCGTTGGCGATAAAACAAGTTGTCCCGCGTCAATTGGTGCGTTTTCAATAGCATCCGTTAATTTTGTATTTCCTGAATATACCAAATCACTTGGCACGGCATTGTCAAAACTTTCAGGATATTTCTCGGCTAAGTATTTATGAAAAACATCGTGACGTGCCGATGTTAATCCGTTACTTCCCATTCCGCCATTATATGATTTCTCATAGCTTGCTTGTCCGAACGAAGCCAAACCAACAATGACATCGCCTGCTTTTATATTTGCATTGTCAATCACATCTTTTCGCTTCATGCGAGCCGTTACCGTAGAATCTACAATGATGGTACGTACCAAATCGCCCACATCCGCTGTTTCTCCACCTGTAGCATGAATGGTAACACCAAATTCTTTTAGTTCTTTGATGAGTTCTTCACTTCCATTGATAATTGCCGAAATCACTTCACCAGGAATGGCATTTTTGTTTCTTCCAATCGTAGAAGATAACATGATATTATCGGTTGCACCAACACATAACAAGTCGTCAATATTCATAATCAACGCATCTTGCGCAATTCCTTTCCAAACCGACAAATCGCCTGTTTCTTTCCAATACATATACGCTAATGACGATTTTGTTCCTGCGCCATCAGCATGCATAATAAGGCAATAGTCTTCATCATTCGTTAAATAATCGGGTACAATTTTGCAGAAAGCTTGCGGGAATAAACCTTTATCAATGTTTTTAATAGCATTGTGAACATCTTCTTTTGATGCAGAAACGCCACGCATTGCATAACGTTTTGATACTTCTTTACTCATAGTTGTTGTGTTGTGCTGCAAATATACTTTTATTGTTTAAATTTTTACTCACGACTTTTATAAAAATAGACATATAGTACTTTTATTTTCTATTCTGATTTCTGAGTTTTGATCATTATTAATTTTAAAACTATTAATTATGAAAAAAAGAAATTTAAAGTCATTAGACCTTCACAAAAAATCTATTTCAACACTAAACGATCAGCTTTTAATTAAAGGCGGAACTTCTGGTTGGGGATCTGCTTATTGTACAATGCCAACAATGCAATGTCCTTCTGTTACTGGCGGAAGTTGTAAAGCAACTGATTGGAAATGTCAATAAGAATCTAGAAATTTAGAGAGCGATCTTCGGATCGCTTTTCTGTTTAACTTTCAAAATATACGGCATCTGCCTAATGTTTTCACTTTTGATTATATCACATATTTGTGCTGTAACTTAAAAGTGATTTTTATGAAACGCCTATGTATTGTTTTCTTCGGATTGTTAGCAATGTTGTCTTGTGCTCAAGAAGTGAGAACTCAGAAAGAAATTTTAGACATTCCTAATACTGATTTGGAGCTTGATTTTAATTTGAAAGTTGGCACAGGAACTATTGTTCCCGTAAGCGTTTCAAAAGCTACGTATAAAGATATTGGCTTTTCGTTTGTAGGGCACAAGTTTCAATACCTTAAAAATGATTTTAGCTTGGAAATACACACATTCAAAAATAAAAAACTGCTTCAAACGAAAACAACCTACAATTATGGAACCTTTATGAAGCCACAAGGATTTGTGTTTAATTATGCATATTCTTCAGATGGAAATCTTTCTAAAAGATCAAGTACAACTACTTCAAGTACAAATACTAATGAGACTTTCTATACCTATTCCAACAATAAAATAAAACAAGTAAAAGAAACTGGAACTTTTGATAGTGGTAAAAAGTATGATAAAACTCGAAACTTTCTTTATAAAGGAAACACTATTTCATATGATTTTGACAATGGAACGAAAAATTTTGAGCTTCAAAACAACTTAATTTCTGTAGAAAAAACATTTAATAAAAGTGCAAATAAAACATATATAAATACGTATAAATACAATACAAATGGTGTTTTAGTTAGCCAAGATAGAGGCACATACCAAGCTACATATACATTAAATGATAAAAATCAGATTGCGAAAGAAGTGAACAAAACCTATACACAAACCTTTAAATATGTGTATGACAAATATGGAAATTGGGTGATTGCCTATCCATTAGCTACAAAAAATAAAAAGTTATACGGTTCGCAATTTTCGTATTATATCCGAGAACTAAAATATAGCAATGGAGATGTTACGGGAAGCATCAATCCTGATAATGATGTGACAAAAACATATGTTATAAAATTCCGAACTGAGTTGTATAAAAACTTAGTTGAAGACAATGTGACTTTTAGAAAAACTGCAAATGAAAGTTATTTATTTAAAATAAATAGTCAGCAAGAAGCTAAAAATACAACTTCGGTTTTTATGGGACAAAGTTTGTTGGTGTTTTACAAACCATCTAGAGAATTATATATTCTTGAAGATTTTGAAAGTAAACCCGTTGGAAAAGATTTCCCTGTGAAAAAAGTTGCTATCGATTTGAAAAACGGTTTTTGGTATAAGACAGAAAAAGGTGGCGTGCACGTATTTAGAAAAGATGGAAGTTATATTCAAAAAGTGGGCACTTATGAATTTGCTCCAAATAATATAGATGCTGTTTTTAAAGGAGAAAATGAACCAGAAAAAGTTGTTTTAGTAGATTATAAAAATGTGAAAATTTATACACCATATTCCGTTACATTACATCGTAATTACAAAAGTGATGCTTCCAAAAATATGACGGATAACGCACAACAATTGGCAAATAGTTTGGATGCATATGCTGAATATTACACTGGAGAATGTGTTAAAGGTGATTGTGAAAATGGTTACGGAGAAAAAGAATTTAAAGATGGGAAAACTGCCAGTGGTTTTTTTAAGAATGGAAAAGTATATGGCCCAATTCACACAGCAAGTAAGAACGATAAAAAAAGTGCAATGTCAGTGTATAAAGGTTCATTCTTAGACCCAGAAGGATTTGCGTATGAATACAATGGCGATAATTTGATGATTTTTACAGATGCATCTAAAAATATAGGTTTCTACAACGATTATAAAACCAAGAAAACCTACCAATTGAATTATCGTAATGGTGAAGTAATTTCTAAAACAGAATTGCAATACAACAATTCTAAAACCTGTGTTGTTGGGAATTGTAGCAATGGTGTTGGAATATACCAATACAGCAATTCTACCTATATGGGAACGTTTAAAAACGGTAAAAGAGATGGTTTTGGTTATTTATTTTTTAAAAGTGGCGAAAGTTATATTGGCGAATTTTACAATAATAATTACCACGGATTAGGAACGTATACAGTATCTGATTATAATTATTACATGGGCTTTTACCAAAATGGAAAACCACACGGACAAGGAGTTCAATTTTATTCAAAAGATAATTACAAAGCTGGAAATTGGGTGAATGGTACATTACAATCTAAAGTTTCTTCAAGCTCAGTTTCGACTTCAACTTCGAGTTCAAATTCAAGTTCAACCTCAACTTCGAGTTCAACTTCAACTTCAACCTCAACTTCAAAGACAAGTTTTTCAGAAGCACAAAAAAATAAAGTGTTAGCCTGTAATAATGATACGGAATGTATTTCAAGATACATTACAAGTTTGTATGTAGCAACACGTAAAACGTTGTCTGGAGATGCATTAATCAAGAAAACAACTGATTATTATCATAGCCTCTACTTAATGAATCCGAAGTTAGCGTTTAATACCTTATTTAAAATTGATATGAGTTTGATTGATCTTAAAATGTTGCCACAAGCAGTACAAGCAGATTTAAAAGCTAGAGCACAGAAACTTTCGGATGCGTATGAAAAACACAAGAGATCTAAAGGGTATTAAAACTTATAGAAGTTTCTCAAAACACACACTCTGAGCAACACCAACATATTGATCGTAATTCGGAATCCTTTGATAGTTGTTTTTCTCATAGAATCGAATGGCTTCTGGCAACATAGTTCCTGTTTCTAAAATACAACGTGTATTTCCGAGTTCGCTTGCCCAAGTTTCAAGTGCGTTTAAAATATGAATTCCTAAACTTTTTCCTTGATGCTCACGACTTACATACATTCGCTTTATCTCAACAGTATCTTCATTGTATTGCTTAAGCGCACCGCAACCAATAGGTTTTTCTTCTGAATAAATAACAATTACACATTCTAACTGTTCCAAACCATTGAACTGACTAAAAAACGCATCACTTTCTCCATTTTTAATCGTAAGAAATGCATCGAGTTCTTTGACTAGTTCGATGAAGTCTTTATCTGTAGAATTTGTTCTTTTGGTTTTTAAGTCCATGTTTGTTAATTGATTTTGGATTCCTGCCTACGCAGGAATGACAGTAGTATAATTATACAAGCGAAGCGATCCAAAAGCGAAGCGCATCTTAACTATCTCGTAAACAACAACTCTCTATACTTCACCAATGGCCATAAATTATCATCGACTAGCAATTCTAGCTTATCACAGTGATAACGAATTTCTTCAAAGTATGGTTTTACTTTATTACAATACGCATCTGCTGCTTTTTGCCCGTTGAGTTTGTTTCCTTTTTTACGTTCCTCAATCATTTTATTCACTTTCGAATTGATTCCTGCAATATGCTCTGAAATTTTTTCGATCAAGTCAATTTGTTCAGCAGCTAGCTTTTTAAAGTCATTTCCAAAAATTTCTTTCAATCCGCTTACGTTTTCAATTAAGGTATTTTGGTAGCCAATTCCTGTTGGAATTACATGATTACGCGCAATGTCACCCAAAACTCTGCTTTCTATTTGAATGCGCAAAATATATGCTTCCAACTCAATTTCATGCCGTGCTTCTACTTCTACCTTACTCATTACGTTCATTTCTTCATAAAGCGAAAAAGCTTTTTCAGAAATTTGTGCTTTCAAGGCTTCTGGCGTCGTTTTGTTATTACTCAAACCACGTTTTGCCGCTTCTTTTTCCCAAGCTTCTCCGTATCCGTTTCCTTCAAAGCGTATCTTTTTTGAAGCTTTTATATATTCGCGTAAAATATTAAAAACGGCTTCATCTTTCTTTAACCCTTTTTCGTCTACCAACGCATCAACCTCCACTTTGAAATCTTTTAATTGTTTCGCAATGATTGTATTTAAAACCGTCATTGAACCTGCACAGTTTGACCACGAGCCAACGGCACGCAATTCAAATTTATTTCCTGTAAAGGCAAAAGGTGACGTTCGGTTTCTGTCTGTATTATCTAATAATATTTCTGGAATTTTACCAACAATATTCAGTTTTAAGTCTGTTTTTTCTTTTGGAGATAGTTTCCCTTTGGTTACGTTTTCCAATTCATCCAAAACCGCCGATAATTGCGAACCTATGAATACAGATATGATTGCTGGTGGCGCTTCATTTGCTCCCAAACGATGATCGTTACTAGCGCTTGCAATAGCCGCTCTGATCAATTCTTCATTGTCATGAACTGCCTTAATTGTGTTTACAAAAAACGTGAGGAACTGTAAATTTTTCATCGGCGTTTTTCCTGGACTTAATAAGTTTACGCCCGTATTTGTTGCCAATGACCAATTATTGTGTTTCCCGGAACCATTGATGCCTGCAAATGGTTTTTCATGGAATAGTACTTTGAATTTGTGACGTTGCGCTACTTTTTCCATCACGTCCATTAATAAGGAATTGTGATCTACGGCTAAATTAGCTTCTTCAAAAATTGGTGCCAATTCAAATTGATTCGGCGCTACTTCATTGTGACGCGTTTTTACAGGAATTCCGAGCAACATGCATTCGTTTTCTAAATCGCGCATAAAATTCATGACTCTATTCGGAATGGATCCAAAATAATGATCGTCTAATTGTTGTCCCTTTGCGGGAGAATGTCCAAGTAAGGTTCTTCCCGTAAGGGTAATATCTGGTCTGGCAGCAGCCAAAGCGGAATCAATCAAAAAATATTCTTGTTCCCAACCAAGAGAAGCATTTACTTTAGAAACATTCTTATCAAAATATTTACATACAGCCGTTGCAGCCGTATCTACCGCTTGCAATGCTCTTAATAATGGCGCTTTATTATCTAAGGCTTCTCCTGTGTAGGCAACAAATATCGTTGGAATACACAAAGTTGTTCCGTATATAAATGCGGGTGATGTTGGATCCCAGGCAGTATAACCTCTTGCTTCAAACGTGTTACGAATGCCTCCATTCGGAAAACTTGATGCATCGGGTTCTTGTTGTACCAATTGTCCGCCACCAAACTTTTCCATTGCACGTCCGTTGCCAATCGTTTCAAAAAAGGCATCGTGTTTTTCTGCTGTTGCGCCTGTTAACGGTTGAAACCAATGTGTATAATGTGTAGCGCCTTTGTTAATTGCCCATTCTTTCATTCCTGTAGAAATATGGTCGGCTACTTTTCTATCGATTTTTGTTCCAAATTCAATGGCATTCATGACACTTTTGTACGCATCTCTGGTAAGATGTTGCAACATGGCGTGTTCATTAAATACATTTTCGCCAAATATTTCTGAGCGACGTCCTTTTTCTTCTATTTCCACAGGTGTTCTGTGTAATGTTTCTTGAAGTGCGTTAAATCGGAGTGTAGCCATGATGAATTTTATTATTTTTTTACAAATATATCAATTTTGACGTATTTTTTCATCATAAAATAATCATACCCCTAAAAAATAGGGGTTGTTAATAAACATTTAATAATTTACACAAACTTAACCTTACTTTTTGAGAGGTATTTTTTAAAATTGAATTATATTTGCAAACGTAATAACAAATATGAACAGCAATTATCATGAGTAAAATTAAACTTGAATACATTTGGTTAGATGGTTATAAGCCAACTCAAAACTTACGAAGTAAAACTAAGGTTGAAGAACACGAGAACTTTCAAGGAACTGTAGAAGAACTTGACAATTGGTCTTTTGATGGTTCATCTACTCAACAAGCTTCTGGAGGCGCATCTGATTGTTTATTAAAGCCAGTTGCTATTTATCCTGATCCGACGAGAAGAAATGGATATTTAGTAATGACTGAAGTTTTAAATGCAGATGGAACGGCACACGAATCTAATGGACGTGCAGCTATTGAAGATGAAGATAATGACTTTTGGTTTGGTTTTGAACAAGAGTACTTTATTATGGATAAAGAAACACAGTTGCCTTTAGGTTTCCCAATTGGTGGATATCCTGGACCGCAAGGAATGTATTATTGCTCTGTTGGAGGAAGAAATACACATGGTAGAGATTTTGTTGAAGAGCATGCTGATTTATGTATTGATGCAGGATTGAATTTTGAAGGAATTAACCAAGAGGTTGCTTCTGGACAGTGGGAATTTCAATTGTTTGCAAAAGGTGCTAAGAAAGCCGGAGACGAAATTTGGATTGCACGTTATTTACTAGATCGTTTAACAGAAAAGTACGGATACTATATTGAATATCACCCAAAACCAGTAAAAGGTGATTGGAATGGTTCAGGTATGCATGCTAATTTCTCTAATACGGTATTAAGAACTTGTGGTTCGCAAGAAACGTACGAGAAAATTTGTGAAGCATTTAGACCTGTTACCGCAGAACATATTGCTGTGTACGGAGAGTTTAACGACCAACGTTTAACGGGAGATCATGAAACGGCTTCTATCCATGACTTTAGTTACGGTATTTCTGACCGTGGCGCTTCAATCCGAATTCCTATTATTACTGTGGAAAAAGGATGGAAAGGTTGGTTGGAAGATAGAAGACCAGCTTCTAACGGTGATCCATATAAGATTGCAGGAAGAATTATTAAGACTGTAAAATCGGCTAATATTAAGTAATTAGTTTTGATCTTAAGATATAAAAAGAGCTTACAAATTAGTTGTAAGCTCTTTTTTTGTATTACACAGATGGTACAATGTTGTTTATTATAACCTGTTGTGCATTTTGATAAAATTTTGTCAAATCGAGTGAATTTTACGATTGAAAATGAGTGAAATTTGTATCGAGAATAGAATATTTTGTACTAAACAGTTCTCGATACGATTTTTCGTACCTCAAAATCACTCGAAATGACGTTTCGTTATACTTTTGAATTCAAAATGCACAA
>NZ_JBGCDL010000218.1:0-2837 GCF_045105435.1 Kordia sp.
GTCCATTCTAGCGCTTGCTGAATTTTATTGGACGAAATAGCAAATGCAAAATGTGCAGGATTTGTGTGTTCTGATGTTACAAAAGTTAAAGAAGAAGCACCAACTTTTATTGTAAACGTTCCCGCGGAAGCGGCAACCAAAGGCAACTCCAATACTTGCGTATAAAAGTGTTTTTGCGCTTCTAAGTTTGTTGTAAAAAGGGTGAGTTCGTTAATTTGCATAGTGTAAAAATAGAGCATTGTAGCAATAAAAAATAGCGTTTTGGAGAGTTATCTTTTATATTGAAATAAAGGTTTCTTATATTGCTTTTTTTTATTACAAAAATATGGATGTATTGATTTTTACGATTATCGGAATTGGAGTCGCTTTTTCCCTGTATATAGTATTTAAACCAACTGCTAAAGAAAAAGAAGCAGAACTCCAATTGAAGAAAAGTTTAGATGATGATCGTATTTTTGATCCTGAAACTGGTGTATATATTTCATTGGAAGAAGCGGAATCTGGACAATGGTCTACTGACGATCGAGAAACACATTATATGCCAGAACTTCAATTATCTGAAGAAGGCGATGGTCTTAAAGAAGTAATTAAATATTTGAATGAAAATGATTTTTACACAAAAACAGGTTCGTTACCAGATGTTGAATATCCTATTATTGAATCGAGTCAAATATTGAGCAAATATGAAGATTGGTCATATTCAAGCACTTTCACGTTTAAGAATGGACTAATTTTTCTTCCTGTAGTAGAAGATGGCTTATATGGCTCATTACTAATGTTTTTGGTGAAAATTAATTCTTTAAAAGGACATTATTATTTGAGAGAAAAAGAAACTTCAGAAAAGTTCTTTGACCTTTTGAGAAAAGATGATGATTTGAACTTAAAAAATTATGAAAGTTTTACATATAGAGGTTCTAAAAACATTCAAGAAATTAATCGATTCCTTAAAAAATTTGAAGGCGAAAAAGGCTTGGAAATTGAAATCAACGATACCTATCTTTTTATAAAAACCTTGAAATTGGCAAATATTGATGATATTAAAAGAATTGAACGTATTGTTCAGAAAATAATATAACTACTCGTTTACTCATTCAAATTCTCTATTCACTCATTGCCCATTTTACAGTATAATGTTACGAACTACATTTATAGTGTAAAAGTTACTAATGAATAAAAATATAACCTACACCTTTTTCCTATTTATCCTTTTATTGTGTACAAATAATACGCGTGCACAACAAGTTTATGAACTCAAACTTAGTGATTGCGATCAAGAAGAGGACAACTTTCCGTTGCGACTGACGGTCAACATTCTTACAGCACATAAGATTATTAGTGAATTTGGTGATTTGATTGTTTTTAAAACGACTACAGATCGTATCAAAATAAGCTATAAAAACTTATACGATCAGCAAATGGATACTGTTTTCATTCCCAAAAAGAATAGACAGAAAGAACAATTTCAACTATGCTTGGATACGTTTAAAGACAATATCAAAGAAACCTGTATTGAACATGCAATTGCGAAAAGAAAACGCTGGAAATTTAGAATTATATCTGAAGGTTGTAGCGGTCGTTTTGAATCGAAAATAGTGATCATTCCTAAAAAAGATAAAACAATAGCCAAGTATGTAACTACAGAATATGTTTCTGAATTGAAACGTTATAAAAAAGTCATCCAATATAGAATACTGACCGAAACACAATTGAAAGCTGTGATTCGTTTTGAAAAGAAATTACGACTTCATGGCGCTGCTGTAAAAGCAACTTATGGAGATACTATTAAAGGACTTTATTTGTACACATATACAATTCAATCTGGAAGTATGGAAACAGAAATTAAGAGTTCGCTAACGCTAAAAGTCATTGATGAGCGTTATTTGTTAGACAAGTTAGGATTTGCGAAATAATTAGATTTCTCCTATGAATTCCAGTTACTTATGTTGCTTTTTTTCAGTATACAAATATGAATTTAACTCGTTGTGTATTTTAAATGAATTGTTATTGGTTTAGGTTTGGTGTTTGGCAATTTATTTAAAATTCAACATTTAGCATTTAACATTCTTTATGCCTTATTTATTTTTCACTTCCGTAGATTCGTCACTAAACTTCTAAACGTATACACACTTCAACTTCATAAAAAATACTATCTTGCAACGCTTAAAATTTAAGACTCGTAAAATAAAAAAATACAGATGAAATTATTCAAATCCGTTGATAAAGTGTTGGCTCGTATGGGAAGTTCAAAAGCAACTGATCGTGCTTATAATGAACCCTTAACAGCAGCTATTATAAAGAAAATTCCAGGTGAACAACTTGCTGTTTCTGAAGCTGGTGGAATTTGGGCTGCGCTACAAGAATTGAATGGTTATGTGTTTATGGAATTGATCGTTTTAGATACTACAAAAATTAAAACGTTTAAAGGTGTTACGATGAAGTTTTTAGGCGATACCGAATTGACATTAACGTCTGATAGCGGTGAAGTTAAATCTGATTTTTCAGATGATTTTAATCGTTGGTTGACAGAGATTAGCTTTGAAATCACGAAGAAGGATTTGAACTTCATTAAAAAGAAAAAATACACGCAAATTCAACTTGATTTTAAGAAGAAAACGTTGTTGTTTGATGTGAAGAAGTAGTTGGTTGTTGGTTGTTTACTTTGTGGGTAGTTTCATAGTATAAACTGTTAAACTTATAACTCTTGAACTTCATGGGTTGGTCGCTTTGCTCCGTTTTCTGTTGTGAGTTATGAGTTGCTTTACCTACTTCCTGTTTGTTTCATAGTATAAACTGCTGAACTTTTAAACTTTGTAGTTTACTCTGAGTTTATCGAAATA
>NZ_JBGCDL010000219.1:0-20077 GCF_045105435.1 Kordia sp.
GGTAGAAAGTTTGCTCGTAGTTTCCAAAGAAATGGTATTTGCTGCTAACGTAATTGTATTATGACTGGTTTCATCTAGCTGAAAAGCAATGGTTTCCACAAAGAAATCAAATACATCTTCTGCTTTGTTAGCGGCTATAAATTGATTCCAACGAGAAGTGCTAATTGGCAAATCTAAGATTTTTGAAAACGATTCTTTTTTGTATTGCGTTTGTTTCCAATTTGAAATAGAAGCATCCGCTTTTTTCAAATTCGTTAAAATAGGCGCTAAGACCTTTTTTGTGTTTTCTTCAACTGCCAAATCTACTTTTCCAATAGTTGTTAAACTTGTCGCGTCACCCGAACGAATAGGAATTGCAATGGATTCTTCGTTAGTTGTTAGCGTAAGTTGATTGTTATTTTTTGAAAATGTGAAGCTTTGTACTGTCGAATTTTTAATTTTTTCTTTGAACGCTTTTAGTTTCGCAGCAGTTTCATTTGTATGATTGACTTTTGCGGTTTTATGATCAAACGAAAAGGATTCAGAAGTTACACCGTATTTCCCATTGTCTTTTACAATTGTATACTGAAACTTGTCTGCGTTTTCCGCTTTCATGTATTCAATTGTACTCCACAAAAAGAAATGAACCGATTTTGTATTGTTTGCTTTGACTTCCGCAGCGTTTTGTGTTACTTTTTGATTTCGTAAGGTTTTAAATTTTTCAACGAAATCACCTTTCCAACCAAGCAATTTTGGAAAGTTTGCAGAGGAATAGTTACTTTCATTCCATTTGGAATTCGCGTTTAATGCTAGGCTTCCAATATTTGATTGTGTCAACACGCCAAAATTACTGAATGTAGAATTGAAATTGTACGTTTCTGTCGCGTCCAAAGTCAATTCAATTGGTGTTGTCGCAACATTATCGGTTGATATAAGATGTACCGTTACCTTTTTTCCATTCTTTTTAAAGTACAATAGTTTTGTAGAATCGTTGACTTTTTTTAGTAATTCAACACGTTCATTTTGGAATTCGCTATATGGTTGTAGCTGTAGTTTTTCCATGGCATCCGCATCCGAAAGAGTTTGTTCCGCGGAAGCGATATTGAACTTTTTTTCCACAGTATTTTGCGTTCCTGTGAAAATAAACAACAGGATAAAAAGGAGTAAAACTACTGCGTACAGTATGGTGTTTAGCGTTTTTTTATTCATTATCAGTGTATGCTTTGCTTGTTAATTTAGTCGTCTAAAAAATAGTCAGAACCTTTTTGATTGTCACTGTCTTTTGTTTCGTTTGTTGTGTTGGAAAGATAATTTTCACTTGTATCTTCCTTTATATCCGATATAATTTCGGGTAAAATGATCGTTTCTTGCTCTTTTTTCTTAGGAATTTCAAAAGCAACAGTTTCCTCTTCCGATTTCCGTGCCGTTTTGTTGATGCCTAAGTATGAGATTTCTTTGATAAATCGGTTATACATTTCAGGATTGGCTTTCATAGATTGCCCAGGTCCAAAAAGTGTATCATTTAAAAAGTTTATGTAATCGTTGTATCGATCTGCTTGCGCAGGATAAAACGCATTTGCATCACTTTGTAATAAAAAGGCAAAATCTGATTGCATTCCTAAATAGTAAATACTCGTTATTTCATCGTCAGAATGATCTTTGTTTTGACTTCTGTTAGCTGAATAGTGATAATTGAATCGTTTTAACTGATCTTTATCGATGTCTACACCAGAAAATAACGAATTGTTTTCCGATTCATTGTCAAACGTAATCAATAAATTACTGTTTGAGTTTACTGAGAAGTTCGTAATTCGCTTGAGGTTTACCGCTTTTTTCTTTAAATCTTTCGAAGTCATAAAGTCAGGGAAAATTACTGATTTATGGTCTTTTATTTTACCTCTCCAGTTTTTTATAGGCGTATATTTTATGCGTTCTTTTAAAGTAGTTTGCAGTTGCGATCGGAATAAGTCGAATTTCATTCCGCGGCCACTTAGTACAATATATTTAATGTCGGTAATGAGCGAACCTTGATTTCCTTCTACTAAATTTTTGACGAGCGTTTTTACCAAATGCAATGATTGTGCTTCAATGAAGTCTTTTGGTCTTTGCAATGTAAAAACCCAAGCATTGTCTTTGTCTAACTCATCAAAACTTTTTTGAAGTACTTCAATGGCGAGTCGGTCATCAGCATTGTCAATATGTTGTAAAAACTGCTGAAAGAAGGATTCGTCTTCAATATTTTTATGATAGTCTATTGAATAGTTCATTTTTAAACGCTCGTAGAATTCTTCTAAAGCAAGTGCCTGAACCATGTCTACACGTTGAATGAACGCGCTGTATTTTTCGGGACTTCCATATTTTTCGGTAAATAAACTTCCGACTGCTTTTAGGAAAATGTTTGTCAAATATTGTCCTGCGCCAGCCATTCCACCACGATCAATACAGCTATAGGATTCACTTCCTTGAAATTCTAAAATAGAATAATCAATCGTTCCTCTTCCCGCATCAACAATTAAAAAACGATCGTTGATGTCAATATCTTCTCGTTTTTCATTAACGCGCAATGAGTTGTTTCGCAAATAACCAATTAAAGAAGCATCGCTTTCCGAAATGGCAAAAGCTTCAATGACAATTGGTGTTTTTAACATTTCTACTTTGTCACGTTTTGTGAAATACTGTTCAATGAATTTTTTATTGAATTTTTCATTCAGATTTCTCAAAATATTATTCACACGATCTTGGTCGTACACATTTGGCATTAATAGTAACAAACGCATGAATAAGGCATTTTTTCCTTCTTTCATTTCGCGCGTTCCAATTCCGATTAAAATTTGATAGATGTACGAGATGAGTTCTACCAGATTGTCTTCACTTTTGGTACCACCTGTCATTCCTCTGCCATCTAATTCAATATTGATTCCCGCAGAAGGATCTAAATACGCCAACTTTAAGTTGCCAATCATTGTTAGATTGTCTTGAATTTTGTCAATATAGGTTTCTTTTTCGTTCAATACATTTGCTGTTCCTGTATAGTCGCGTTCGTGTGTTTTCCAGTTCCAAAGCATTGGATTTTTGGCTTCGTTGTAGTTGTACACACGCGTAGGATCGAGAAATGTACGATCGGATAATAATGCCATTACACAAGCAGGATCGTCATAACTTGGCGATAAAGCACCTTTTTTCTTGTAGATAATTTTTCCTGTTTTGTATAAGTCTTCATCCGTTTTGTCACGTTGAATATAATTGGTTTTATGATCGCCAACATTTAGATTTGCATATCCTTTTTTGATTTCATTGATGATGGAAATATTTGTTGCTACCGGACTGATTCCTGGCGAATGTTTTTCAATAGGTAAATAGGCCATTTGCGTTGCTTCTGATCCTAAATCAATATTGAGACTCCCAAATTTGTTTTCTTCTTTGCTCACAATTAAATAGCAAGAACCAAAACGCATTTCATCTTCTTTTTCTTTGTAGGTAAAATGTATATGAATTGCGCCCCAATCGGATAGCGTTCGGATGCTATTTCCTGTAAAGTTGAGCTTTAAACCTTGTTTTCGAGCATTATTGGTTTCTCCAGTAAAATAGGTGCCAATTTCTCCTTGTGCATCTTCTCCATAATCGCCCAAACCAATGGTGACTTCCCACACGGGAATTCCATTAACGTCTAACAGTTTTTCGTTTAAAACACTCGGATTTAATGCCGTTTTACTTTTTGTTTCAGGAATAATAGCCGTTTTCTCAGGAATGGAAAGCAGCAATTTATTATTGCTATTTACCACCACAAACGCTGGATCGTACCAAGACTTCGGATCAATACTTAGATTGATTGATAGTTCTTTATTGGCGACTTTTATGGGTAAAAATCTATTATTCATTAGTATCTATTGGTTTATAAAAATAATCTTGGACGTTTGTTTGCAACGTATGTCCTTGACATTTTATGGTGTATTGGTCATTATTTTTTGTCACGTCGAGCGTAATTGTATCCGGATTTCCGATATCTAAGTAATTTTCTCCATTCAGTGCATACGTTTTTCTATCGGTAATGTGCATGTCGTAAATTTCTGCGTGTGGATGCCACAACAATTGTATGGAATATGGTTTGATGCTCATGTTACTCGGACGTTCAATTTTGATACGCAACTTATTTTTTTCAATATTTTCTGTGTAATCTTCAACCGAATTATATAATTCTATCTGTACGTTTGGTGCGTTTTCTTCTTTGTCACAAAGCGATAAATTTACTGGGAAAAACGGATAGTCAATCGCAAGAAAATCATTCGTATCGCTTTCATTTCTATAATACGCTTTTATGTTTCCCTTTTTTTGTAATTGTTTGAATTCATGTTTTAGCGCTTCCAATTGATGATTAATGATTTCTTCTAAATTTTCTGTTGTTTCCAACTTTATTTTATAGTGTTTTAGGACTTGAATCGGCAAAAATGTTTTTAAACTGTACGGTTGAATTACATTTATATATAATAGACTAGTGTCGTCCGTTTGGATTTTGTTACACAACATCATATAATCTGTTGTGGTTGGAATGTCATTTTTTAGAAATACATTGCTAATCATGCGTTCATTTTGCAATGTTGCTACGCTTTTGTGCACGTTTTTATCAGTTACAGCCGCTAGAATGTTGTATTCATTTTGAGAAGCATCTTCCTTTATGGTAAAATTTAATACTGTGTTACCTGTTGGATATGCAATAAAATAGATTGTATAGTTTTTACCGTACTTTTCACGAATTTGTGTGTGATATTCTGTTTCTACACCTTGAATGTGTTTGGAATCTCCTTTTTGAAACGCATGCACTTCTACATCATTTATGAATAATACATTCTTTTTAGAAATTACTGTAATCCATTTTTTTGTTGATGAAGTATTAACTACTAATTGCTCGTTCTTTATAAAATGATTTTTCAGTTGCACTGTTGCAATTCTGTCGTTTGTTTTGGTGAATCCTGCATATTGAATTTTTTTCTTCTTTTCAGATCGTTTAAAACCATTTTTAATGATCGTTGTTTCTCCAGATGGACCAATAATGATACATTTTGGGAGATGCAGTTTGTATATGATATAGGCAATCCACAACAATAATAATCCTAGTAGAATTGCGCCAATTTTATAAAGTGTCTTGCGATTCAGCGGCGAATTGGCTGCATATACGTTTGTATGTTCTTCTTTGATTGTTATTTTATGGATTCGTTCGCCCAATAAATCGTCTGTATATATTTGTTGCCCAATTCCGCGTAAAGAAATTGTATTTGAAAATACACTGTTGAGTGACACAGCAATTTTTTGAACGCTGTCTTTTTTTAGAATGATCGGATAAGAGAGTGGCAATATTTCATTATTTAGAAGAATGGAATCTAATTTCACCAAATGATTTTTAGTGGCTTCTGAATTTATTTTTAATTCGATTGTATCACTTACTCGCGTATTAATTTCTATTGTGGAAGTTGTGTTAGCAACTTGCAACAAGCCTTGTCTTGTGGTGTATGTGTATGCAAAAAGCTTAGGTTTTCCATTTTTTTCAATAGGAGGAAAGACGGCTGAAAACGCACCGCGACCTTTACTATTTACATTGAACGGACTGTAAATTAGCGCGCTTAATGTACTGTCAATTTCCTTTTGTTTATTAGGAACAAACTTCCGAATTGTTTTGTAATCCTGTAACCATTGATCTGTTTGATCGGCATCATCCGTAATGCTACACAATATGATTTGATTGTAATTACATAAGTTCAATTTATTGTAATCTTCCAAAAAAGAAGCTAATGTTAACGGTTGAATTAATGACACAAACGAAGTTGCATACGGGAAGTTTTTCGTATTCCATGTTCCGTATATAGAAGTGAAGCGTTGTTCAAAATCGCGTGCATTTTTAAATTGTATTGGATCTTCTCTTTTCGTAGCTTTTCTGATAAAACGATCACGGAAATTGGCGCTTCTTCGATTTTCTCCTTTTAAATACGCTGGCACTTTACTTGGAACAAATGATTTTCCAGGCATATACACAACACCACTATTGTAAAATATAAACTCATCTTTCGTGAAATCTATTTCAGCATAGAGTTTTTTATCTAAAAGTTTTTTAAAAACATAGTTTTTATAACCCAAACCTGTATCGGTCATCGATCTACTTTTATCTAAGGTAACAATCCACAAATTCCCTAATGAGTCAATATCTTGTGCTTTCACTACAGTGGTAGTGGCACAATACACTAAAAGTAAAGTAACTATTCGAATGGATTTGTACATTAAATTTAGTCGTTTTATGATTTAAAATTTTGTGTTGAAGGTTCGTTTATAGATAGTGTTTCATTGCTGGTGTAATACAAATCTGAACTAAATATAAGAAATTGTTTTTAATGTTAAACTTATTGAATCATTCGGGATTTGATTGTATGGTTATAACGCATTTTACCAATATTATTTTATTCTAAATTTAAAACAATTATCAGAAATTTAGTTACGGTTTTCCTTATTGGAGAATTTTTAAGTTTTCCAATGACAATAATTTGCGTTTTTGGATACTTTCTTTAAGCTAAAATCAGCTCAAAAAAGTTAAAAAAATAGGTTGTGTTTTAGAATTTCATAAAAAAAATAGTTAAAATTCACTTATTTTTTTAAACAATTTAAACTTACGTAACTGGTAGTATTAGTTTTATAAAAAGAAGGTGTTTTTGAATATAAAAAGGTTGAGAAATAGAAAATAATCTATAATAATATTGTTTAATCTAAACAGTTTAAAATCAAATAATCCCTTTGTTAATCATGTTTTCAAGAATAAATTATTTATTTAATACGCTTTTTCTTACTTGATTTTTTTATTTTTTTAGAAAAGAGTAGTTTCTTGCAAAATAATGAGATTTTTATATTTAATTCTTAACATTTTTTTATATTATTACGTACCCAAAAAATGAAACCTACCCTTTTGTGTAGTGACACATACTACATGCAACAGTACCTTTGAAATAAAAATCATCAAGATGAGCGACAGATACTCTAGAAACCGAATCTATTTAACAAAAGAAGAGCAAGAAATCATTAAAAATTCTCCCATTGTATTAGGTGGGTCAGGTATTGGAAGTGCTATTGCAGAATGTGCATTACGATTAGGGTTTGAAAACATTACAATTATTGACGGAGATCATGTAGAATTGTCAAATTTGAATCGTCAAAACTACACTGAAAATGATATCAACGTTGATAAAACGGAAGCTATAAAGAATCGGTTATTAGCTATTAATTCAGAAGCAAATATTAAAGTTCACAATACATTTTTAACGGTTGATAATGTTGAAGAATATATTAAAGGTCATAAAATTGCCATTAATGCCCTTGATTTTACAACAGACGTTCCGTTAGTATTTGATAAAGTTTGTCAAGAAAATGACATACCTGTATTACATCCTTACAATTTAGGTTGGGGAGGATTGGTAACAGTAATTGCGCCAAATGGTTTGTTGTTAGACAGTATTAAAAAACCAGATGGAAGTCCATTTAGTGAAGTAAATGTAGTAGAATATGCATCCAATTATTTGAAATTTTGGGGAACACCACACGATTGGATTGATGAAGTTATTGCTAAGTTTAAAGCGGAAGAGGAATCATTGCCACCACCACAACTTTCAGTAGCATCATGGACTGTAGCTTCAATGTGCGCACATATTGCGTTCAATATTGCTACTGGTAAAGAATACAAAAAGTTTCCTGAATTTTATTTATCGACAATATTGAATTAAATCAATTTGTTATTAGTGGCATACGCAATTGCTTCGGAAATATTTGTAACGTCCAATTTGTCGAAAAGTTTTCTTCTGTGAAATTTTACGGTATCTGGTGAAACAAAAATAGCTTCAGCAATTTCACTAATAGTATAACCTCTAGTTGAAAATAGCAGAATTTCTTTTTCTCTATTGGTTAATTTAATTCGTTCAGAAGTTCTCCAAAAGCTACCTTCTAAGTCGTATTTGAATAATTTGTTATCACCTTTTTTATAAATGGTGATATTTCCTGCTTGTTGCTCAGCAGACAAAGAAATAATACACAAAGCTTTCCATATTTTACCTTCATTGGTTAAAAACATGGGTGTTAGCTTTTGGTTGATCAAAATGGTTTTGCCTTCTTGATTTTTTAAATGATAGTCATAAGATATTGTGTAATTCTTGCGATCTTCAGTTGGTATACGTTCATAGAATTCAAAACCAGCTTCGTTGATTTTAAGTAGCAGATTCAAATCTCCTTCAATCACATATTTAAAATAGAATGCATATCCCATTTCCTGTACTTCTTCGGCTGTGTGGCCACAAAGAAATAGTGGATTGTCAGAAACGTATTCAAATCCTTTTTTTTGGTAATCTATAATGTAGATACTTTTGTAGGTAGTTCTAGCAAATGCCATTACTGGCTCTAAGTAGTTTGCAGTTTTCTGCTCATCGTTATTGGAAACATTGTTTACAGTATTCCTAAACGAAAAAAAATCATTAACATCATTCATAGTAAAATATTTAATGTACTTGAAAGCATTGCGTAGTATATTATATAGCTTGGTGAGAGCCTCATTAATATATAACACAGTACACACAATTAAAATTGTGTGACAATTACTTTAGTACAATTCCCTATCCCTTATTTTGGGAAATCCCTAAATTATTTTATTCCGCTTTTTAGGTTATGTTTACATTTAACATTTTAATACTGACTTTCAGTTTTAAAATGTTAAATGTAAACATTAAGAACTTCGATATAACAAATTATTTTCAGTTCTTTTTTATGCAGTTAAATAGCAAACTGTAAAAAAAAGTATGTCTTGTATGCTTTATAATGAAAATTTGATATATGGTATACTACTTTTCATCAGTACTTACATGACTTCTTTTAATGCATTGAAAAAACAAAATGGAGGAAGTTGTTATTTTTCTTACAAATTAAAAGTACTTAATTTGATCAAATATAAGTATTAGTATTAACATGACCAATTAATGCTTTTACAAATAAGGCATTTTTAATCCCTTGTATAGTCTAGTTTTAGACTAGATATTACTCTTCATTTTTTTTAAAAAACCTCAAAAAGTGTACGAAAGTGCACTTTTTTTTTATGCAAATTTTTAGCATTTGAAAGCCTACACAAAAGGGTAGGTTTTTGGTCTTTTTTTAAACCTACACTAAAAGGTGGTTTTGCTCTAAGTTACTAGTTACTACACTTTTGTGTAACGAGTTCAGGGGCGTTTCGGGATAGTTTTGAATCAAATATTTAACCATGAATCTTGAAAGAAACTACCCAGAAAATTTAGGAAAAGGACAAATCTTAGACCTAGCAAAATTTATCGTAACTGAAAACTTTAAACATCACTCAAATAATGTTTTGCCGCAGAATTATGAGGATGATATTAATTCAATTTGCGACGAAGAAATCAAATACGCTGACAACTCAGAAATTTTTGTAGTAAAAAACGAAACTGAAGATATTACAGGCGCTATTAGAGTATTAAAATGGAATTATTCTGATGTATTGCCAATTCAGAAAATTTTCGGAATCAATCCGTTACTTGCCATAACAGATTATGACGTAAAAGACATCTTTCACATTGGAAGATTTGCTATCCAGAAAGAATCAAAAGACATAAACTTATTTAAAAAATTAATGGTGTGTGCTATTGCACCAGTTTGTGCACAGAAAGGAAATATCGCTTTTGCTGAAATCGACAGCAAATTGCTACGCATATTACGCCTTTTAGGAATGAAAGCATCAGTTATTGGAGAATCTATCGAATACTTAGGGTCAGAAACAATCCCTGTAGCATTTACGTATGATGGATTAATCAATTTCTATAATAAAAATAAATCACTAGTTGCTCCAGAAGCGCTAGAATCAAGCTTAACTCCGAAACTACCTGAAAGTGTAGTTTCAGAAAATGAAACTTACAACTACTCTTTAGTGTAGTGACAACAAGCGCAGTAGCTTGTATTTTTACATTGTAATTAGAAAGAATACCAGAAGACCATTATATAGTCAATATAGACTAGGACTTCTAAAAAGATTACCAGAAGAACTTAACAAGTCAATATAGACTAAGAACTTCTAAAAAGAGTACCAGAAGAACTTAATACGTCATCATAGACAAAGGACTTCAAAAAAATTGCTAGAAAACCTATAAAAGTCGGTTTTAGACTTGGGAATTCACAAAAACATAAATTATTAATAAAGAAGCTTCATGTGACTGAGGGAAGCGAAGCTATATTCAAAAACCACTACTTATGAAAACGACATCAAAATCTAAATGGCATGTACTTTACGTTAACTATCGTTGGGAAAAGAAAGTTTACGATCGTATTCAAGAAGCAGGAGTTGAAGCCTTCTTACCATTAGTAAAAAGAGAAAGAGCTTGGAGCGATCGTCAAAAGATTCTTTTAGAACCATTATTCAAATCATATGTGTTTGTAAAAGTAACCTGCCCAATGGACTTTCATAAAGCATTATCAGTAAATGGAGCTGTTGCTTATATTCAATTTGGAAGAGAGTATGCAGTAGTTCAAGATCACGAAATAGAACAAATTAAACTTTTAGTTGGAGACAATGAAATCTTAGACCTTACCACTAAAGAACATTTACCTAACAAAGGAGAGAAAAGAAGAATTATTTGTGGAGCCTTAAAAGGATTAGCGTGTGAAGTACTTCGCGCCGATACAAACAGTAAAATTTTAGTGCGTATCGAATCTTTAAAACAAAACTTAGTTGCAACTATTCCATCATTTTATTTAGAAGAAAAAGCATTAACCGCATAAAAATTTACAACCATGAAAAACATAGAAAATAAACTTACCGCAGATTACTGGACACAAAAAGTAAAAAACAGTTCGCCTGTTGCCGAAGAAACATTTGTACCGATGCATACAGAGCGTTTGTACATGTCAAACGAAGAACTCGCTTACTTTACTAAAATTACGGCTCAAAATCAAATAGCAGAATACACAATATTCTTTGCAGTTTTTAGCGCGTTAATTAACAGATATTTTGAAACTTCTGACTTTATCTTTTCAACAAAACTTGGGCAAAACAATATGCCATTGTTGTTTAAGCAGCCAGAATTCAATAAAAAAGAATTTAAAACCTTATTAGGAGAAACAAAAGCAGAAATTCAAGAAGTATATAAGTACACGAAATTTGGAGAAGAATTTGAATTAAGAAATGCATTCAGAAACTATTCAGCTTTCGGATTTAGTTATGGAACCACAAACTACAACTTGCCATTTATGTTGCATGTTGAAAAAGAAATCAATGGTTTCAATATATTAGTTTCATTCTCAGAAAACTTCACAAAAGATACTATAGCAAACCACTTTGTGCAAAATGTAAGATCGTGGTTGATAAATTTAGAAGCAAATATTGCGCAAAGAATTGATTTGGTTGCTATAGTATCTGAAGCTGAAAAAGAAGTTATTGTAAACCAATTTAATAATACTGATTTCAACTTTCCGTTAAACGAGACAATTCTTGATCTTTTTGAACAACAAGTTGAAAGAACACCGCAAAATACAGCAATCGTATTTGGAGACAAAAGATTTACGTATGATGAGGTAAATAGAGAAGCGAACAGATTAGCTCGTTATTTAATAGAAAACTATAACATCAACACATCAGATTTTATTGGTGTAAAGATGGAAAGAGACGAAAGACTCATTATCTCACTTATTGCAGTGTTAAAAACAGGTGCTGCATATGTGCCAATTGATAAAAACTATCCACAAGAACGCATTGAGTACATCGAGAAAGATAGTAATTGCCTACTTGTTATCGATGAAAACTTAGCGTACTTCAATAATGACTACACAAACTTTGCTGATACAAATCTGAATATTGAAAAAGATGCAGACGGATTAGCATACATTATATACACATCAGGAACTACAGGGAATCCAAAAGGAGTGATGATTACGCATAGGAATGCAGTGGCAATGATTTACTGGGCATTTCAAGAGTTTAAAAATACAAATCACGACATTACCTATGCGGTTACATCACATTGTTTTGACCTTTCTGTGTATGAGTTCTTTTATACATTAGCAACAGGAAAGCATATTCGTATCATGCAAAATGCTTTAGAGATTGCACAATATGTAGAAGAAGATCAAAACATTTTGATCAATACAGTGCCTTCAAGCATGCGTAACTTATTAGCTAAAGAATGTAGCTTAGATAATGTTGTAGCTATTAACCTTGCGGGAGAACCGTTTCCAGTAGACATTGCAAATATCTTATTAGAAACGACCAACGCAGAAGTTCGTAACCTGTATGGTCCGTCGGAAGATACTACCTATAGTACCTATTATCAGTTATCTGAAGGAAATGACTATAGCACAATTCCAGTTGGAAAGCCATTATTAAACACACAAGCGTACATTTTAGACGAAAACTATCAACTAGTTCCAGTTGGAGTAGAAGGTCGTTTATACCTTTCGGGATTAGGAGTTACCAAAGGATATTTAGGTAGAACCGAACTTACAAACGAAAAATACATTCAAAATCCTTTCAATACAGCAACACGTATGTATGATACGGGCGATCAAGCTAAATGGATGGCAAATGGAAACATTGCTTTCTTAGGAAGAAAAGATCACCAGGTAAAACTAAGAGGATTCAGAATTGAATTAGAAGAAATAGAAACGGCTATACAACGTTCTGCGGAAGCAATAGAACAAGTAGTAACAATTGTAAAAACACACTTAAACGAAGAAGTTTTAGTTGCGTATTTCACAGCAACAGAAGATATTAACAAAGCGGATTTAAGAGCAACGCTAACCTCAAAATTGCCGGGTTACATGGTTCCTAGTTATTTTATAGCGTTGCCTAAAATTCCATTAACACCAAACGGAAAACTAAACCGTAAAGCCTTACCAGAAATTGACGCTTCTACAGTAGTAAAAGAAAACTTTGTAGCGCCAACAAACGAAACAGAAGAAACTCTTGTACGTATTTGGGAAGATATTTTAGGAATAGAAGAAATCGGAATCAAAGATCATTTCTTTGAATTAGGCGGACACAGTTTAATGATTTCTCAAATGATTAACCGTGTACACAAGGAAATGGACAAGCGAATTCCTTTCAAAATATTTTACACAAATCCTACGGTAGAAAGTTTATCACAATCATTACTAGACGAAACGTTTGAAAACATTGCAGCAGCACCAGAAGCAGCAGCGTACGATTTATCACCATCGCAAACACGTTTTTGGTTATTACAGAAAATTCAAGGGAAATCGAAAGAATTCAATATCTACAATGCATTCAAAATGCAGGACGATTTAAATCACTCAATGTTCGAGGAAGCATTCAATATCTTTATAGATCGTCATGAAATATTACGAACAGTTTTCATTGAAGAAAACGGATTGCCAAAGCAGAAAATTCAAAAATTTGCGCCAGTAATCGTTCCTTACAACGAAGTAGAAGATGTTGCAACGATCAGAGAAGACATATTCAATCATGCATTTAGCTTAGACGAGCAACCATTATACGAAATTGCAGTGGCAAAAGATGCTACAGGAATGTACTTATTCTTTAACATGCACCACATTATTGGCGATGGATGGTCGCTAGAAATCGTTTCCAAAGAATTAATGGACATTTATACAGCGTTAATCAACGGAAAAGCGCCAAACTTAGCACCATTAACAGTTCACTATAAAGATTATGCAAACTGGCAAAACCAATTATTGAAAAGCCCAGAATTAAAAGCACAAAAGCAATACTGGGAAGAAAAACTTGCAGGAGACATTCCATACATTCAGTTACCAGCAGATTATGCACCAAAAGCAAAAACGCCAGAAACGGCATCAGCTTTCTATACGGTTCATTTAGATGCTACAATGAAAGGGAAAATCAAGCAATTAACATCTAAATACAAGGTAAGCGCATTCTCAATATTTGCAGCTTCCTTAAAAGTATTAATCAACAGGTTAACAGCAACAGAAGATGTAGCGATCGGAATTCCAGCAGCCAACAGAAATCACTATCAATTAAAAGATATGATCGGTTGTTTCTTAAACACGTTGATGTTGAGAGATACGATACGAAAAGATGCTTCTTTTGAAGAATTCTTATTAGATGTAAACGACACATTAACAGATGCATTAAGCAATCAAAACTATCCGTTCGAATATGTATTAGAAGATGTAAACGCATCAAAAGATCGCGATCGTTTCCCAATTAGTCCAATATTCTTAAACATGTTAGACTTTGAAGCGAATAGCAATGCGACAATTGAAGACTTTTCGCCAAAAAGCGGATTAGTACATACGCCACCAAAGTTTGACTTTGAGTGCTACTTAAAAAGTTTTGCAAACGGATTTGTAATGAACTGTGTATACAACAACGAAATGTTCTCGCAAGAAACCATTGCACGTTGGATGGAAGCGTATACAAGCATCATCACACAAGTGGTAGAAAATACTGCTATGAACATCAACGAAATTTCAGTATTTGAAAACTATGTAGAAACGGAAGCAGACGCAAAACCAACAAATGATTACATAAAATTTACTGACGAAGATGTGTTGCAAACAATTGTATCTCGTTTTGAAAATCAAGTTGAAAGATATCCAAACAATATTGCGGTTCATGCAAACGGACGAAACATTACGTACAAGCAATTAAACAGCAACGCAAACGCATTAGCCAATATAATTGTAGAAAACAACACAGGTAATTCCACAAGAGTGGCATTATTACTAAGTCACAATGAAACCTGCGTAACAGGAATGTTAGCGGCCTTAAAATCAGGAAATGCGTATGTGCCAATTGATGCAAACAATCCAATCAACAGAATTGAATTCATAGTAAATGATGCACAATGTGATGTATTAGTATGTGATAGCAAGACACGTGAAAAAGCATTGGAATTACAAAAACAAGTTCCAAACTTAAAAGTGATCAAATTCAGAGACTTTGAAAAACTATCAAACACACCAAACCTCAACATTGACATCAATCCGTTATACGAAGCATACATTTTATATACGTCAGGATCAACAGGAAAGCCAAAAGGAGTCATTCAAAACCACAAAAACGTGTTGCACTACATTCGTGTGTACACAAACAATGTGAGAATTTCAGAAATAGACAACCTAAGTGTATTTTCAACGTACACATTTGACGCGTCTGTAAAAGATATTTATGGCGCTATCTTAAACGGAGCAACGGTAAGTATGTTCGCTGTGGCGGAAAAAGGATTAGACAAGCTTGCCAATTGGTTACAAATACAAAACGTTTCCATCATTCACATGGTGCCAACGGTATACAGATACTTTATGCGATCATTAGGAGAACGCGTATTATCAACTGTACGATTGATTGATCTTGGAGGAGAAGCATGTCACAAATCAGACATTGCATTTTTCAAAAATCATTTCCCAAAGCACGCATTCCTGGTAAACGATTACGGACCAACAGAAGCAACGATAATTTCACAAAAATTCATCTCGCACAAAACGGAAATATTCACCAACAATGTGCCACTTGGAACTGCCGTAACAGCAACAGAAGTATTCTTATTAGATGAAGACAATCAGGTACTTGGCATGTATGAAAAAGGCGAAATTACCTTTAAAAGTGAGTACTTATCATTAGGATACTTAAACAGAGAAGACATTACAAACAAAGTATTCATCAATGATACCGATGGAAAACGCATGTATCGATCGGGAGATATTGGACGCATGTTGCCAAATGGAGAAATTGAATTCTTAGAACGAAAAGATACACAAGTAAAACTAAACGGACTACGAATTGAATTGGCAGAAATAGAATTCCAATTAGAACGAATTGAAGCCATTACAAAATCGGTAGTAGTACTAAAAGAACTAAACACAAACTTACACATTGCCGCATACATTCAAAAAGAAGCTGAAATTTCAAACGATGAAATCTATCAAATTCTAAAAGAACACTTGCCAGCATACATGATGCCATCAGTATTTGTGAGTATGGACGAATTTCCACGTACACGTACCGGAAAAATTGACCGAAAAGCATTGCCTGCATTAGCTGCCGCAGATGTAAAACAAACAGCATATGTAGCACCAACAAGCGATGTAGAAAAGCAATTAGTGACATTCTGGTCAGAAACATTACAAATTGCAGGAAGCAGTATTGGCGTACAAGACAATTTCTTTGAACTAGGAGGAAACAGTTTGCAAGCCGTAATTCTTGTAAACAAAGTAAACAGATTCTTTGAAACATTCTTAACCATTGAATACTTGTACGATACGTTGACAGTAAGTGCTTTAGCTGAGCTCATTGAATTCTCAATACAGCAAAAACACATTGACATCATCAACCAAGATGTAGACCAAGACGAATTCATCCTGTAAAACGGAGATCGAAAAAAACCATGAACTCATTAAAAACTAAAACGTTGAAAAAAACACTCTTACATACTTTAAATTTTCATAATGTTAAATTAAATGTGGTTAACGGTCAGTTAAAAGTCAATGCACCAAAAGGTGCATTGACAACTGATCTTTTAGAGCAGATTAAAAGTAATAAAGACTATTTAATCAATTTACTCACATCTAATAAAAACATTCCAAAAGCAGTCGAACAAGAAAGCTATCCAGTAACGCCAGCACAAAAGCGTTTATGGATTATGAGCAACTTTGATGGAGGCAATCAAGCCTACAACATTACCAATGAATTGGAGCTTACAGGAAATTTCAATACAGAACTTTTCTCAAAAGCATTTCAGTCATTAGTTGCAAAATATGAAAGCTTACGTACCTACTTCAAACAAACAGAAGCAGGTGAGTTACGACAATATATAGCTTCAGTAAAAGCAATGAACACAACTGTTGAAGTTCATGATGTTAGCGAACAGCCAACAGGTAAAGCTGAATTAATAACAGCACATTATCAACATACATTCGATTTATCAAAAGCACCATTATTCAAACTACAAGTTGTAAAAACAGGTGCTGAGAATTTCTTAGTATTATTCAACTTACACCACATCATCGGAGATGGTTGGTCGTTAGAACTAATTTCTAAAGAATTGGTAGCAATGTATAACCAATTGGTTGAAGGAAAAACAATCGAAACTGAAAACACAGCAATACAATACAAAGATTATGCAGTTTGGTTACAAGAAGACAAACAACAAGAAAAACTTGTAGCTTCTAAAGACTACTGGTTAAAACGTTTTGAAACTGTTCCAACATTAGAAATTCCAACAGTAAAAAAACGTCCTACTATAAAAACATACAACGGCGCAACACTAAGTCATCAGTTTTCAACAGGATTGTACGCTAATGTACAAGCATACTGTAAAGCACAAGGTGTTACGACATTTATGACCTTAATGGCAGGAATCAACGGTGTATTTTACAGATATACCAATGCTTCAGACATTGTAATAGGAACTACAGTTGCAGGAAGAGAGCATCCAGATGTAGAAAATCAAATTGGGTTATTCATCAATAGCTTACCAATTCGTACTACGTTCAACGGAGCAGAAGGTTTCAAAGCATTAATAAACACGCAAAAAGAAACATTAGTTGATGCGTACAAACACCAATCGTATCCTTTTGATGAATTGGTAGCGCAGCTCGATATGCAAATGGAACTGTCAAGATCAGCATTATTTGATGTCATGGTCATTTTGCAAAATCAAAAATCTGTCATCAGTAACACAGTAGAAATGGCAGGAGACATTGCGCTTACACCATACAAAAAAGAAAAAAAATACAGTCAGTTCGACATCACATTTTCATTCATAGAAACGAATGAAAATTTACAATTAAACATAGACTATAACACAGACATTTATACGTCAGCATTTATACAGAATTTAATACAACATTTGGATCAATTTATTAAAAATGGAATAGCAGATGACAAGGTGCCGCTTTATGCGATTGATTATCTCACATTTGACGAAAAGCAAGAATTGACGAAAGGATTCAATACAACTAGTACAGCGTACGACCAAACACAAACGTTAGTCTCACTCTTTCAAAATATGGTTAAAAATGAATCTGGTGGAATTGCGTTAGTCGCTGGAGACGTCCGCTACACGTATCAAGAAGTAGATGAAATATCCGATCGTTTGGCAACTTTCTTGCTTGCAGAATACAATGTAACAACTGACGATCGCATAGGGATTCAGTTACAAAGAGATGAATGGTTACCAATATCATTACTCGCTATTTTAAAGACGGGAACCCCTTATGTTCCCGTCGATCCAAATTTTCCTCAAGATCGAAAAGACTACATCATAGCAAACAGTAATTGTGCTTTGATGATTGATGAAACAGTCATAGAAAAATTTAAAAACTATAAAAACAAACCAACCGTACAAAAACCAACCGTACAACCATCAGATACATGTTATGTAATTTACACTTCAGGTTCTACCGGAAAACCAAAAGGAGTCATGTTATCACATCAAAATGTAACATCATTCTTAGCCAATGCCGAAACCAATCTAGGATTTGGCGGAAGCAACCGAGTTGCCGCAACAACCAATGTAGTATTTGACATATCTGTATTAGAAATTTTTGGAGCGCTTTGCAGCGGAAGAACGCTCGTCCTCTTCTCTTATGACGAATTAATGTCTTCGGAATTATTCTTAGAAAAACTAAAAACAGAAGCAATTGAAGTGTTACAACTAACACCATCACGCTTTAGCTTACTAGCTGATCAAATAAGTAAAAGAAACTTTCCGACATTAAAAACTATTTTAATCGGAGGCGAGCCGTTCTCTAAAAGTGTATTCGAAAACAAAAACAAATACAAAGGAATCAAATTACTCAACGTATATGGACCAACGGAAACTACAATTTGGAGTACAGTTTCAGAAATTCATGAAGCCAATTCGTTGCACGTAGGGAAACCATTAGCAAACGAAGAAGTATTCATCTTGTCAGATCATTTACAAGTACAACCAAAATGGTTAACAGGCGAACTTTGTATCAGTGGTGATGGCGTAGCGCAAGGATATTTAAACAGAGACGAATTAACTGCCGAAAAATTCATTCCGCATCCATACAAAGAAAACGAACGTTTATACAAAACAGGAGATGTTGCACGTTGGATAGACAACGGAAACATTGAGTTATTAGGTAGAAAAGACGATCAAATAAAATGGAATGGTTACCGAATTGAATTAGGAGAAATTGAAAGTGCAATTCGTCGTTTCACATCCGTAGAAAACGTCGTAGTTTTACTAAACGCTACAGGAACTCAAAAACAATTAACAGCGTACGTAGTTGCAAATACAGTAGTAACGGCAAGCGAGTTAAGAGATTTTTTACGTACCATATTACCGCAATACATGTTGCCATCGCACTATGTACAATTAGAAAAACTGCCGTTAAATGCTAGTGGGAAAATAGATCGCAAAGCATTGCAAAAAATACAACCGCAAGAAGCTGTTGAAGATACGCAATACGAAGCACCAAGAAACGAACTAGAACAAACATTAGCTACAATATGGGAAACTGCTTTTGAAAGAGATACAATCGGAATTCACCATAACTTTTTCGACTTAGGCGGACACAGTTTACTAGCGATTAAAATTATCTCAGAAATACAAAAACAACTCAACATACAAGTTGAATTAACAGATTTACTCTTAGAGCCAACCATCGAAAAATTGGCAGAATCAATAGAAGATAAATCTTGGCAACGACAAGCCGTACAAGAAGAATTGGTCTCAGACAGAATGACCATATAATACAACACCTTCCGCGCAGTAACAAATTAAATAGTATTGCGTACCTCATACATTATTCACAAAACAAACTAAAAATCAAGAACCTATCTGTATTCCATACGGATAGGTTACTAATTTATGTAATACGAAATCTTATGGAACAACAAAATCAGTACTTAAAATTAAACGTTGCTTTAGAAGCACTCATCGACAGATGGTACGCATGGTCACATTTGGTGTCACCTGCAACAGCAGCGATGAACATCAAAGAAAGACATTTAAAAATTATGCAATCATATATAAAAAGTCCAAAAACACATGCTGCAGCTGTAAAAAGACCAGAAATGTTAGGTGGACCTTTTATTGACTATGAAGGAGGA
>NZ_JBGCDL010000220.1:0-8476 GCF_045105435.1 Kordia sp.
TGTACGACCTTTGTCGTTTGTTAATGCATAGGCAAGCTCGGCAATGTCTTCATTCAATGCGTTTTTGACATCGTTGTAAGTCTCACGAGCATCTTCAATAACATCATGAACCCAACAACCAGCCAACACATTATGTTGCGCATTAGCGGGAATTAAGTGTATAAATTGTTTTGCAGTATTAGCAACCATTTGCAAATGAAATTCATACGGATATTCATCATAGTGATGATTAACAGCGCTGTGTTTCTCAGAGGCGTAGTTGCGTGCTTTTTCGTTAATGGTCATATAACTATAATTTGTTCTGTTCTTTTCGAACTCTAATAGGAAATTTTGGTCTTTTTGGTACTTTAGGTGGGTTTTCTTTGAGTTGCTTCAACACAATTTCAATCGCCTTTTCCAATTGTGGATCTTTTCCAGCAATTACATCCTTTGGTAATTGTTCTACATCTACATCAGGCGCTACACCAACATTTTCAATTCCATAACCATTTTCATCCCAAAAACCAAAGTGTGGAGCGGTTACATAGCCACCATCTATAAATCTAGGAAAGCCCGAAACACCAACTAATCCTCCCCAAGTTGTTTTCCCAACAATAGTACCCAAATTCATCTTACGGAAAGCCCAAGGGAAATAATCACCACCAGAACCAGCGGCTTCATTAATAAGTAATACTTTGGGTCCGTCAATAGAAGCACTAGGAGTAGACATAGTTTTACCATGACTGAAACTCCAATTTGCCATCTTTTTTCTATTTAAAATATCTAAATAATAATCAGCTAAATGACCACCGCCATTAAAGCGCTCATCCACAATAATTCCTTTTTTATTGGTTTGTGGATAAAAATAGCGTTTAAAATATTCGTGCCCTCTGTCACTAGTATTAGGAACAAAGACATAGCCTATTTGTCCGTTTGTTGCTTCATCTACTTTTTTGATATTTTCTTCAACCCAACTAAGACTTCTAAGATTAATTTCGTCATAAATAGGGACAACTTTGTATGTGCGAGCGTTAGAACCATCTGCTTTTGTTGAAACAGTAAGTGTAACAATTTTGTCTACGGTATTTTCAAAAAAGGCATATATGTTTTGTGTACCTGTGACATCCTTTCCATTCACTTTTATAATATAATCGCCAACATTTACATTAATACCTGGTTCATTTAATGGAGCTCGTAAACTAGGCGTCCAGTTAGATCCTCCGTATATTTTTGTAATTTGATAGCGATTGTCATTAATTTCATAGTCAGCACCTAGCAAACCTCCATTTATGTATGGAGCATCATGCAACCAATCTCTGGTACGACCAAAAGCATGATGTCCAACACTTAGCTCACTAAACATCCATTTCATTACTCTATATAAATCATTTTGCGTAGTTACATCAGCTAAAAATGGTTCATATTTCTTTTTTGTTTTCTTCCAATCAAGTCCATGCATGTTCGGATCATAAAAATAGTCACGATTTACACGCCAAGCTTCATTAAAAATATTGCGCCATTCTTTAGGAGGATCAATTTTAACCTTGATTGATGATAAACTAACCTCAGAGTTACTAGGTTTTGAACCTACATTGACGACACCGTAGTTACCTTGCTTGTAGTATAGCATTTTCTTTCCATCAGCTGAAATGTCAAACCATGAAGCCTTCATGATTTCTTTTTCTTTTTGATCAGAAAGATTATATCTTTTTAGCGAATGTGAACCGTAATAACTTGAATGTGGTTTTCTAGAAATATATAATAACTCGCCTTCTTTGACAGAAGCTAAATTTGCATAATGTCCAGATTTAATAGGAAGTGCAACAACTCTATTTTGAATACCCTCAAAATCAATAGTAAAGTCACTTACTTCTTTTTTGTCTGTTTTGGTTTTCTCTTCTTTCGTTTTGGTTATAATTGCTTCTTCATCATTCTTTTTAGCTAATGGAGAGATAATATCTTTTCGTAAGGTAACTACGTATATTAAATTTGTCATTTCAGAATCTCTATTAGATAAATCAAACCAATTAACCACAGGGCCAGCATCTGTTGAAGCAGTCATATACACATATTTACCGCTAGGGTCAAAAATAGCTTCATCTACGTGAGATGAACCATCAGAAATAGCATACGATTTATTTTGATCTACAGCGTATATATATGCTTTTTCAAAAAGTGTTTCTGTTACTACTACATACGTAATCCATTTAGAATTGTGTGACCATGAACGAAATAAATAACCTATTGAACCACCTCTGTTCATAACATCAGAGGCAATTTTAGTACTTTTTTTAGAAGCAATATCTAATATGTAGAAACTTCGTGTATGATCACTATAGCTTATTTTTTTTCCGTCAGGAGACCAATGTAGGTCTCCATAGAAACCTCCATCGCCAAGTTTTATATTCTTGATACTTTTATCTTGAATATTTTGTATATGTAATTCATATTCTCCAGAAGCATCAGAGAGGTAAGCAATAAGTCTTCCATCGGGTGACCATTTCGGAGATTTTTCATGGACATCAACAGTTTCAGTAAGATTGTTTACATCTCCTTTTTTAACAGGAATCGTAATAATTTCACCTCTAAAATCAGCAACTAATCGTTTTCCAGTAGGAGAAATAGATATATTATTTATATATTTTTTTCCAGAAACAAAACGTGGTCGCATTTCTAATAAATCGGTTGCAATTCCAATAGTTAATTTTGAACTTTTCTTTTGTATGGGATTGTATATGTGTAAATAACCTTCTTGTTCATAGATTAAATCTTTGTAATCAGATGTCATTCCCAAGATTGGGAATTTTTCATATTCTGAGTGTTGTGTAATTTTTTTCGAATTCATATCGTATGAATACATATTGAATTCTCCGTTTCTATCCGATCTAAAATATACTGTATTTCCAATCCATTGTGGATTTGTATCGTTACTACCAGCAGTAGGTTTCGGGATTTCTACAATTTCATGATTGTCGACATTGTAAATCCAAATACGTGCTTGTCGTCCACCTCGGTAATTTTTCCATTGTTCATGTGCATTTGGAAAAGGTGTGTAAGCGATATATTTATTATCTGGCGAATATGATGCGTAATGTGCAGTTGGAACAGGAAGTTTTGTCACAGGTCCACCGTTAATATTTACCAAATATAATTGTCGATGTGCGTATACATGACTATGTCTTCTAGAAGCGAAAAGTATATTTTCTCCTGAAGCATCAAAACCACGTACACGGTCATAGTAAGGATTCCAAGTCAGTCGTTTTGGAATTCCTCCGTTAGCATCTACAATAAAAACATCTGTATTTCCGTCATATTCTGCGCTAAATGCTATTTTTGAACCATCTGGGGAGAATACTGGGCGTGATTCAATACCTTCATCAATTGTTAAACGAATAGGGTTGGAGCCATCTCTATTGGCAACCCACAAATCTTCTGCATAGATAAAGGCAATTTTATCTTTACTAATTGCAGGATCGGTCATTAAACGCGTATCTTTTGTGTTTTGCGCATTGCAAACTATTGTAGTAGTTAAAAATGCGAATACAGCTAACATGTGAAGTGTAAGTTGGTAACTTTTGGTCATTGGTATTTAGTATTTTTTGATTGATGGAAGATACTAAAAAAATCAGTAAACAACTGTGTTAATTGTGAAGTAAAAACGATTTTGAGCGCAATAAAAAAGCCATCGTTTCCGATAGCTTTTAAGTTAATTTTTTTGATGTGATTGGTTAATAACAACCATCTAACATTTTGACTGTTTTTTGTAAGTTTCGCCATTTTTCAAACTGTCGCTGATCGCCACGATCTAAAGATAAATATTCGTAACAACCTTTTAAAAGTGGTTCAATCCTGTTTTTATAGTCGCCTCTGTAAACTACTGTTTTTTCTCCTGTAGCTTTGTTTAGGATGATCCATTCTTTATTCAATAATCCACCTTCGCTATTTCTAATTTTGTTTCCAGCTAGTGCTAGTTCAATTGCGTTGATATTGTTTTTAAGCGATTCGTTATCACTTTTGTCCAATGCTTCTTGATACGTATTATATCCACCAAGTTTTGCAAAACCATCACGAATTGCCATTAATTGTTCGGGAGTTGATACACCAATAATACTATCCATATTTGTCGTGTAATTGTTGTTTTTGGCATCTTTACGAGCAATTTCTTGCGCCAATGCATTACTTCCAATAGCAACCGTTTCTTTGACTAAACCTGTTAAGAATTTATTGGTTGAGGTCGGATTTGGATTTCTGAACAATTGAAAAGTATTTCCGTTGAATTCTTCTTCAATAAAAACATCTTCAAATACAATATACGTTTTGGTTTCACCTTTTACATTCTGAGTGAAAGAAGTAACGGTTTTTGTGTCATATTCAGAAAGTTTTCCAGCAGCATCTTTTAAAAGAATTTGTTTGGCATAAAACTTCCCCATAATATTTACTTGAGAAACTTCTCCTGAAAAAGTTCCATCAGCAGTTTCAACGGATCCTGCATAAAAATCATCTGCAAGTTCTTCTAAGTTTTCTTGTTTTACTTCTTCTTCGCTTACGGTGTAGCCATAACGCGCAACTTTAGACATTTTTCCTTTTTGCTTTTTCTTTCCTTCTGCTCTAACAATATATGTTACAATAACGCCATCTTTTTTACGAAGTCGCAATTCGCCATCATGACGTGTTCCATCTTTTAAAATGACATATCCTTCGCGTTTTTCTGAATTTTCGACCTTTTTTCCCATCACGGTTCCGCCATCAATCCATTCGTACATGCTTTCTGGACTGTCACTTATTGGACCCGAATTTGCATCCGTAGTGTTTCCGCCTGACGGAGCACTTTTTCGCAACAATCCGTACGACTTTAAAGCAGCTACAGGAAAGTCGATTTTTTTCCATCGCCTTCAAAAATAACTTCGCTAATACTTGTTGTAGAACCTTTTAAGCTAATAGTTCCTTCTAAACGTTTTCCAGATTTTAATACGACAAAACCTGCTTCTTTCTTCGTTTTTTTACGTTTCCATTGGTAGTCTGTAAGTGGAGTTTCGCTAGTTTGCGCGGATACAAATTGTATGTTACTTATTGCAAAAATAAATACTACAACGTAAAGTATAGATTTCATGTAATTGTTATTGGTTAGATATCAAATATAATTAATTAGCCGATAATCAATGAAATAGATTAGTTGTACGGTAAATTATAAAGACATATTACATGATTTATTTCCGAGAAAAGATTATTCTAATGTCGGTTTTTCTTCTTCTTCAACCTTTTTCTTTCGTGCTTTTTTATAGATTGGAATTGAATAGCTTATGGTATAATTGAATCCTGCACCCACATTATTGTCTGTCGTAACTTTGTTAAATCCTGGAATGAATAGGTTTTGAAAGTTTTCTGGTTCTTTTGTACTCATTAATCGATTCAAACGCACGCTAAATCCCATGTAAATATTGTTTAATACTTCAGCTTTTATTCCGGCAACGACTTCAATCCAATGTCCGTTAAGACTCGAAAATTCCGTGCCAGGCGTTTGTGTTAATACGCTTGTAGCATCTACATGTTGATTGGTTTGATAGTTTGTGTAACTATTAAGTGTTTGCTTGTGCGAACTGTATCCATAACGCATTCCTACAACTATGGCATTTTCCATTCCAAACCAATTTTCGTAGGCATTAAAGTCAAACCCAATTTTAGCAAAACTTCCTTGCGTGGTAAAGTTTATTTGCGCTTCGTCAACGGTTTTCTTCTCACTTCCAAATTCAGCCGCGATATAAAACTTTCGTGTCAGTCTAAAATCGGCAGCAACTTCAAAACCTTGGTAATCGTCTTCCAAAAACATTCGGATAGGTTTGCTAATATCGAAACCAATTCGAAGTGGAAATGTGTCTAATTTTGGAATCGTATCATTTGCCTTTGCTTTCTCTACCTCAGTAATTTGGGCAAAACTTACGCTACAAACTAAAATAGCGAATATACTAGTGATATATTTTAACATGTGTTTCGTTTTCGTTTTGAACAATTTGCACAGCCACTACAGTTCCTGTGGTTGGATTTATCCAGTTATCAGTATCAACCGTAACTTCAGGATTGTCTTCAAAAGTGTAATTGGTAATGTATCCGCAGGCGCGCGAAAGAAAAATTTCTTCGGGTTGATAGGCAAATGTCAATATGTCTTCATTTCCTAACTGATTTCCATCATCGTCTAATTCATAATTTGTAAAAAAGCGATATTCGGTCGTGCTTTCTAGTGTACGCAACGGAATAGAAACTGTGCTTGTTGTTTGTGCAGTGGTTTGAATAGGATCTACAATAAACGTATTACCATCAATAACTTCTGTATTTGGATTAACTGCTTCTACCCATAAATCTGTTACATTTTTCGCGACATCTTCATTTGTAGCAGTAAATATATCTGCATCAAAAAACTCAATGACCAACAATGGTGTTGTAATGGTTCCTTCGACACAAATATCATCTTTTTCACAGGAAAACGATACAAATGCTGCGGTAACGAGCATTCCTAAAATTCCTATATAGGATAACTTTTTCATCTGTTTTTTATTTTATGTATTCTTTCAGATGGAATTCGCCAAAAATCATATCAATAGATTGTGATGGCTCATTTCATATATTTTAATTTCTTCTTTCTAAAAGTACAACGTTTTCAATGTGATGCGTTTGTGGAAACATATCCACCGCTTGTACTTTCGTTACTTTGTAGGTTGCATCCATCAATGCCAAATCGCGTGCTTGTGTTGCGCTATTACAACTTACATATACTACTTTTTTTGGCGCAATATTTAAAATTTGTTGTACTACATCTGCGTGCATTCCGTCACGTGGCGGATCTGTAATAATAACATCTGGAATTCCGTGCGCATTGATGAATTCGGCATTAAATACCTTTTTCATATCACCAACAAAAAACTCGGTATTCGTAATATCATTAAAAGCAGCATTTTCTTTGGCAGCTTCAATTGCTTCTGGAACGGATTCTACACCAATTACTTTGTTTGCTTTTTTTGAAACGAATTGTGCGATGGTTCCAGTTCCTGTGTATAAATCGTATACCAATTCATCACCAGCTAAACCTGCAAAATCGCGTGTAATTTTGTACAACTCATAAGCTTGATCAGAATTTGTTTGATAGAATGATTTGGCATTTATCTTAAATTTCAAACCTTCCATTTCCTCAAAAATATGATCGCGTCCATGAAAACAGATTACTTGCTGATCGTAAATTGTATCATTTCCTTTTCCGTTAATTACATACAATAACGCTGTAATTTCAGGAAACGTCTCTTTTAAATAGTTTAATAGTAATTCGCGTTTTTCTGTATCTTCTTGATAGAATTGAATCAACACCATTACTTCACCAATCGACGAAGTACGCAACATTAATGTACGCAACAATCCTGTTTGATGGCGTGTATTAAAGAAAGCAATATCATTTTCAGTAGCAAACGCTTTTACGGCATTACGGATTGCGTTTGAAGGATCGGCTTGTAAGTGACATTTCTTTACATCTAAAATCTTGTCCCACATCCCTGGAATATGAAATCCAAGTGCATTTCTGTCGCCTAAATCTTCTTCTGAATCAACTTCTTCTTGGGTTAACCAACGACTATCTGAAAACGAGAACTCCATTTTATTACGATAAAAATACTGTTCGGCACTTCCTAAAATTGGTATTAGCTCAGGCAATTCAACCTTTCCAATACGCGTTAAGTTGTTCAGAACTTCCTTTTGCTTATAAAACAATTGGTGTTCGTACGCCATGTGTTGCCATTTGCAACCACCACAAGTACCAAAATGTTCGCAAATAGGTTCGGTACGTTTATCTGAATACGAATGAAACTTTACAGCTTTCCCTTCGTAAAATGATTTTCGCTTCTTATATGTTTGAATATCAACCACATCACCAGGAACGGCATTCGGTAAAAATATTACATTTCCATCTTCCGTTTTGGCAACTGTTTTCCCTTTTGTAGCCGTATCAACAACAGTTACATTTTCAAACAATTTTTTACGATTCTTTCTTCCCATGTGGCAAAAATAACAATAGCGGTAAATATATATATTATTTATTGGGCGAATCTTTAAAAAAATGCTAAAAGTTTTGATTCATTGTGGAGTAGGTGGATTTTGAGTTATTTATTTTTGGGATAGCGAGAAAGAAAAAGTATATGAATTTATTTCTAACAATTTTTTAATTGCACCAGACAAGATTGCTGATATCTACAAACACAGATGGCAAATAGAGATAATGTTTAAAAGTCGTAAACAAAATTTCCCTCTTAAATACTTCCTTGGAGATAATCAAAATGCTAGTGAAATACAGACATGGTGTGGGCTTATCATACAGCTACTTATGCTAGTACAAAAAGGAAATGAGCCTACTCTAATATGGTATCAATGATACGATTTCATCTAATGATTTACATAAATTTGTTTAAATTCCTTGAAAACCCAAATAAACAATGAAAAGAATTAACAACGAAACCTCCAG
>NZ_JBGCDL010000221.1:0-7710 GCF_045105435.1 Kordia sp.
TTGCTTACATTTTTTTAAGATTCCTAAATGCTGTCGGTTCATTATTATGGTTTGTGTTCTATTGTAAAGACGACGTTTTTTTTGGAGCGTTTCATTTTTTTTGAATTTTCTTTAATTATTTATGAAACGTCACTACTAGGAGTTTACGACGTGGTAGTCTGTTTCTAATTCAAACTTGTATTTCCTTAGCAACAGATTGCCACAAGTTTTTTCAAAACTTTCGCAAAGACGTTTCAGAATCGTTCTTAATTCTGAATTTATAAAAAAATATATCGTAATTTCGTTTTTATACTTTAAAAGTTTTAAAATCGCTTGAATTCAAAATCCAAACATACATCAGCCTTACACGAAAAAGAAGGCGTTTCACAACCTGATTTTATCAGTAAAACTTCGGTGGCTTCTATCAAAAAGAATAGAAGAAAGCAACCTTCCGCAGATGAATTGGTTGCAGGAATTTTGAATCAGGATAAAGTCGCATTAAGTCGTGCTATTACACTCATAGAAAGTAAAAGCACCAAACACCTGGCGAAAGCAACGGAGATTATTGAAAAGTGTTTACCACATGCCAATAACTCTATTCGTATGGGAATTACAGGTGTCCCTGGTGTGGGCAAAAGTACATTTATAGAAGCGTTTGGAAAGCACTTAACAGCTTTGGGCAAAAAAGTAGCTGTGTTGGCCGTGGATCCAAGTAGCTCTATTTCTAGTGGAAGTATTTTAGGCGATAAAACGCGTATGGAAGATTTGGTAAAGGATGAAAACGCATTCATTCGTCCGTCTGCTTCTGGCGATTCACTCGGTGGTGTAGCACGAAAAACCCGCGAAACCATCATTTTATGCGAAGCTTGTGGTTTTGATACCATTATTATTGAAACCGTTGGTGTTGGACAAAGTGAAACCGCTGTACATAGTATGGTCGATTTCTTTTTATTGTTAAAATTGGCTGGTGCCGGAGACGAATTGCAAGGAATTAAACGTGGAATTATCGAAATGGCAGACGCAATTGTCATCAATAAAGCGGATGGCGATAACGTAAAGCGTGCGCAAATGGCGCGAACGGAATTTAAGCGTGCATTGCATTTATATCCGATGAAAGCTTCAGAATGGCTTCCTAAAGTCGTGACAGCTTCTGCTTTGAAACAAGATGGAATTGACGATGTTTGGCAGATGATTGAAGCATTCCGCGAAAGCACAAAAGCCAATAATTATTTTGAAACGCACAGAAAGCAACAAAACCGTTTTTGGCTGTTACAAACCATTGAAGAACGCTTGAAACATAATTTTTACAACAATCCGGATGTAAAAAAACAGTTAGATTCTTACTTAAAAGCTACCGAAAATAGTAGCATTTCTCCTTTTCATGCGGCGCAACAGTTGTTAGAGTTGTTGCAACAATCTTAATTAAATCATTCTAAAATTATAGAATATTTACAGAATCCTATTTTATTTTGTAAATTCAATTTTCATTTCTATAAAAGCTACAAGTATGTTAAAGAAAGTTTCAACTATTGGTACTATTCTAAACAAACAACAACAAAATTCTATTATTGGTGGACTTGTTAGGAAGAAGAGAAAATTATGTGCCTATGATGAAGATAAGGACGATGGTTCTTTAATTTGTAAAGACTAAATATAAGCACCTATTTTTATAAATAATAACTTCTTGTCACCTGTTGTGCATATTGAATTCATACGCAAAATGAAACGTCAGTTCGAGTGATTTTGAGGCACGAAAAATAGTATCGAGAACATTTTTAGTAAAAAAATTCTATTCTCAATACAAATTTTACTCATTTTCAATCGTAAAATTCACTCGAATTGATGAATTTTATCAAAATGCAGAACGGGTTTCTTCTCTTCTATCGCTTCACATATTTGTACAGACATGCTTCAATACACGGATAACTCAAAATAAGTTCATTTCCTTGAATTTCAAAAAAGATAGTTAGTGGAGAAAGTGCGCCACATTCATCTAGTATAATTGTTCCCGCTGTAGCGGAATATGTTGCTGAAAACACTTCGCTCATATTACAAAATGATACATTTGAAGTTACCGTGGTTCCGTCTACGGAAAAGTTTAAGTCAGTTTCACTATCTATAGGCAAAAAGGTTCCACTTCCATCACCTGGATCTAATAAAGTTGCGGTTAGTCTCCATGAACCAGTGAGTGTTTCTGTTGCATCATCGTCGTCATTTGAGCAAGAAGATATGCTTAAAATTAGCGCAAATATTACAAGTAATTTTTTCATGGCTTTGATGGTTTTAATGAATTCATATACTCTGTAGATGGAGTTTTCAGAATTTGGTTGCGTCTATATCAGAAAAAAAGTTGTGTACGCAATATACACAACTTTTAATACTATTTTCTGTGTTGCTTTTGCTTACAACTCACAATCCCAAACAGTATGGCATTCTGTGTCTGTACAGCCTTTGGTATCACAATAACAAACGGAATAATCTGTCCACCATGATCCAGTTCCGCCATTCAGTTGATCTTCTTGTAAACTTGAGATTGATTTTTTGTTTAGTTTTAACTGATTTAAATTTTGTTTTTTCATAATAAGTAACTTTTAATGTTAATATGATGTAGTCACATAATTAGTGGATTGTTACCCATAATTGATAAAACAAATTTCATTTATTTTTTATTGTATTAAATAAATTCACACTACTCACTGAATAACAACGCATTAAAAATAATTTTACAAAAGGTTTTTTTAAAATTATGAAGAGTTTAGGCGTACTTCTTTATCAAAAACTGTCTTAGCTTATAAATCATTGTTCCATAAATAACACCTACAATCATTCCTGTAAGTACATCGCCTGGAAAATGAACACCAATGTAAATTCGGCTGTAGCCAACAAATGCTGCCCAAATTAGTAAAGCAGGAAAGATATATTTGAAATGTTTTCGCAAGATTAAACCGATAAAAACGGCCAAAGCCATTGCATTAGAAGCATGTCCTGAGAAATAACCATAAGCGCCACCACAACTATCTTTTACCAATCGCATGTGATCTACTAAATCGGCTGTATAACAAGGTCTTGAACGTAAAAAGAGTGTTTTTTTGAATAAATTTGCCGTCTGATCAGTAATTGTAATCAACAAAGCCACCAAAACTAATGTGAAGATGATTTCTTTCTTTTTATTTGTTTTTAGGATCAGAATCAGTAAGAATGCATACAACGGAATGGCGTAATATTTATTTGTGATAAACATCCAAAAACCATCCCAAGTAGGTGTTCCGAGTCCGTTTAAAAATAGAAATACTTCTTTATCAAAATTGATTAATTGATCGATCATAATAGCCAGAATTAATTTGAGGTTGCTCGAAAAGTATTCAAAAGAAATTTATATGTACATGTTGACAAACGAAAGCAAATTTTAAATTTCGATGATCGAGATTAGTCTTCGTAACGAGATAATTCGCGATCATAAAAATCGTTTGCCGCTTGAAATAAGTTTTCGGCTTCTGAAGACAGTTCTTTTTCATCTTCCTTATCAAATTCTTCCAACCAATCCACTTCATCATTTTCTAGGTTGATAATGAATCTTGGGAATTCGGTATGCACGATAAAAATCGCATTTGGATAATCGGTATTATCGCCCAATAAAAATTTAGGAAGCTCCATGAGTTATTTGCTTATTAATAAGTTTTTTTGATAAATAATTAAATCTAATATACAATAATATTGCAGAAGTTGTCAATCCTGCCAACAAACCAATCCAAATACCTGTACTTTTGTATTCAGTGTATAATCCGAGATAGTATGAGATTGGAAAACCAACGATCCAATAGGCAAAAAATGTAATGATTGTTGGAATTTTCACATCTTGTAAACCGCGTAAAATACCTAAGCCAACGACTTGTATTCCATCAGAAAGTTGAAAGAATGCGGACACTAATAATAATTTTGCCGCAATCGTAATTACTTCTGTATTGTCTACTAAGTTTACAACATCATTTTCGTTAACATATAAGGTTGGAAACCAATTGTTAAATACCATAAACATGATGGCAAAAATGATATCAATGATGAGTACAAGTAAGAACAATGACAATGCAATTCGGCGAAGTTCTGAAAAACGTTTCAAACCTTTCTGATTTCCTACTCTAATTGTCGCTGCAACACTCAATCCCATCGCTACCATAAACGTCATTGACGATAGGTTTAATGCTATTTGGTTTGCCGCTTGCGAGTTCTTTCCTAAAATACCAGACAACCAAATTGCTGCTGTGAAAATGGCGACTTCAAAAAGCATTTGTAATGACGATGGAAATCCTAAAGAAATAATCTTTTTTATAACTGATTTTTTAATCTCTTTAAAATTGAAATTGGTCACATAAACTCTAAATTTCTGCTTGTAACGCAATAATAACCAGATAAATACCAACATGACAATACGTGAAACCAAGGTTCCGATAGCTGCGCCGATAATTCCCCATTTAGGGAAAATCCAAATTCCGAAGATTAAGAAATAGTTGATAACGATATTCACCACATTTGCCAACAAAGTTGCCCACATAGCGTATTTTGTTTGCGATAAACCATCGGCAAATTGCTTAAACGCTTGAAACATAATTAACGGAATTAACGAAGCTGCTACTAAGTTTAAATATGGCATTGCTAACGCTACAACTTCGTCGGGTTGCTTCATTTCATACATGATTGGTTTTGCGAGCATAACGCCTAAAAAAACGACAACTCCAATAAGTGTACAAAGTAGCAAACCATGTTTTAAAGCACTTTTTACTTTTTCTTTATTTCCTGCGGCATCTGCTTCTGCAACTAGCGTAGTAATTGCGGTAGAAAACCCAATTCCAATAGACATTGCAATGAATATAAAGCTATTTCCAAGTGATACGGCTGCCAACTCTGCCGTTCCTAATTGTCCAACCATGGCATTGTCCACAAAACCCACAAAGGTATGCCCTAACATTCCCAAAATAATTGGCGATGCAAGTTTCAGATTATACCGAAATTCTCTGGTGTAATTTTGTAAGATCACAGGTTGTTTTTTAACGCTGCAAATATAGCCTTCTTTTATTGCAAACACTTATGCTTTGAACCTAATTTATCCTTTCCATTTTATAAATTGAACAGGTTGTTTTTTAAAATGGAAATACAACTACTTTTTTCTAGCGAATAGTACGTTTAAATTTGTAGGTATAAATTATTGAGTGGCTTAATACAATATTAATTTATATATCAGATTATCAACTTAAAAACTAAAAATTATGAAGAAAAACATTTTAAACATCAAAGGTGTTTCGGCAATTTCAAAAGAAGCACAAAGTCAAATTAATGGTGGTGCAGCATGGCCTGGAGATGGAGGATTTCAAGGATGTGGATGCGACTGTGCAGGACGTGTAATAGGACCTAAATTCTGTGAATACCTTATCGCTTGTCCTCAAGTATATACTTGTGACGACGACATATAAACATACATTCAAAAAACGAATAAAGTAAATATAGTTTACCTCATAAGCGAACTGTATTTAAGGTAAAGAAAGGCTTCTGATGCACATCATGAAGCCTTTTTGAGCTTTATACGGCAAGGTGTTTCCTGAAAAACCTATAATAGAGTAAGGATCAACTAAATATTTTAAATTATGAAAAACATTTTAAACATTAAAGGTGTTACAGTAATTTCTAAAGAAAGTCAAAGTCAAATTAGCGGTGGAGCAGGTTGGCCAGCTCCTGGTAATCTTAGATGCGGATGCGATTGTGCAGGACGTGTAACTGGAGGTATTGCTTGTTATTTTTCGAATTTTGCATGTCCGCAAGTATATACTTGTGATGATGCGCAAACTGCATAAACGTCATTATGTTTTAAAAAAAAAAGGCTTCTTGTCATCAATCCAAGAAGCCTTTAGTATATAAATATGTCTTAATTAATTAGACAGAAGTAGTACAATATACATTATTAGAGGTAGATTGTGTAGCACCACCTTTTGGCGTGCGCGATTCTTCGGCAGCACAATCAATATCCGTTTGGCGTCCTTTTCCAATAATGTTATACGAGTTTATTTTGGCGATCCGTGTTTTATTAAATGTAAGCAGTTTTCGTTTTGTTTTCATTGTGAGTATATTTATTAGTTTTATTCAAGATACGCAACTAGCTGTTATGTATACTATAGAAAGTCTTGCCATTTTATAAATTGAACAGAGTTCTTTAACGTATCTTTTTGAGGTAAGTAGATGGATTTTCACCTGTTTTCGCCTTAAATGCTCTTGAAAATGAACCATGACTTTTGTAACCGACTTCTTTGGCAATTGCTTTGATGGTGTACATACTAAATTTCTTATCTTGCTCCAATCGGTTGAGTGTATATTGAATACGTAAATTGTTCAAATACTCCGTAAATGTCATCTTTTTATATGTATTCAAAATGGTAGATAAATACGTGGTATTGGTATCTATTTTTTTAGCAGTTGCATATAAATTGTACTTCGGATTCAGGTAAAACTCCTGCACTTCTAAGCTTTTTAGTTTTTGTAGAATCTCTTCAACAGTTTTATCACTTTTAATGCTCGTTTGTGAGCTTGTTTTTTCTTTTTTTGGCGGAAGTACTTCCGTAGAAAGTTTCTCAACGGTAATTGCTGTTTTTTTCTTGTTGATTTGCTTGTAGAGCAAAAATCCAAATATGCCAATAACAGCAATTGCAATACTTAAGAAAATGTAAAACCGTTTTTCATCTTTTTTATGTTGTGCTTCAAACTTATTTTTTATCTTTTCAATTTCGTATTGTGTGGCAGTTTGAAATACTGTTGACTTATTTTCATTTGCTGAAATTCTTTCTTGTATTTCTGCTGATTTTTGTCGGTAGATCGATTCTTTCTCAAACTCCTTGATGCTTTTGTAAACTTCAGCTTTCAACAGCAAAGCGTCATAATAATCGGTTTCTAAAAGTTGTTTTTCTGTGTAACGCACTTCTAAATCAATAAGTAAAGTCAATGCTTCCAAAGGTTCTTCGTTTTCAAAATGATAATCTGCCAACAAATACATGATTTTAGAAATTTGTTTTTCATTTCCTAATTCTGTAAAAATCTCTTTAGATTTGATCAGATTCGTATGCGCTTCAGGAAATTTTTTTTGTGCTGTAAGCGTTTTACCTTTTAACTCAAATAAATACGCTTTTCCTTCAATATCCTTATAATAATCAGCAATAATAATTCCTTTATCAATATATGCCATGGCAGAATCAAGCGATTTTTCCGCTTGAAATGCTTTTGCCAAAAACATGTGATAATTGATGTAATCTTCTACATAATTAATAGAGTCTTTTGCAATTAAATCTTTCGTGTCTATAGTAGTAATAGCTTCTTGAAAACTTTGTTTGGCTTCTTGAAAATTATTCAATTCCAAACTCAAAATCCCCATATTTCCATTAATATTGATCAATTGCATCGTTCGGTTATTACGCCGTGCTACATCATACACATCGAGCAATATTTCTCCTGCTTTGTATTTGTTTCCCAGTTCAATTTCTGTGGTTGCAATGGCTATTTTTGTTTGTATATAACGAGCACTATCCACATCTTGTGCAATGTTTTGCATGGCTTTATCGTATTCTGACATGGCATCTTTGTAAATACCTCTACTTTGGTAGAATTCGCCTAAATAAAAATGTGCTCGAAACGTATGTACTGAATCTTTAAAAGTAGTTGCTTTGTGGTAATATTCCATACGAAGCTGCATCATCG
>NZ_JBGCDL010000222.1:0-29934 GCF_045105435.1 Kordia sp.
GTTGGGACGGAACCTTCAACGGATCGCCAATGCCATCACAGGATTATTGGTTTAGAGTAGAATATGTAGATCCATTTGATGGTTCGCCAAAAGAATTCATCAATCACTTTACGTTGAAGCGATAATTCGTAAAATACAATATAGAAATACAGAAAAACCGAAGAAATTAGCATCTTCGGTTTTTTTACGTTTTATTTTATGTGAAATCAATAAATTGAAATCTTAAAAAAGGCTTTCATAGTATAGAAGCCAGTCTTTAGATTATATGATTAGTACATCAAAAAAATTATTACTGCGTATAATGGACCAGAAATGTATTTCCCTTTTCGCTTGCTTTTATTCCGTAACCATTTCCTAATTGAACTTTAAATTTCACACCTCGTATATTATCTGATAAAGTTGCAGCCAACTTTTGAGCAATATCTTTTGTTTCTTCTTGATAGTAAAAAATAGTTGGCGTATTGGCAAAAAAGCTATGTTTTTCAGTCCAATCAGGATACACAGTTAATGTGTAGCTTTCTTTTCTAATAAAGGTGATTAACTTATTTTTAATTGTTGCATTTGGTTTGTACGAATAGAATCGCACCTTGTATTTATAATTGCTATTTTTTACTCTTGAAGTTGTTGGTTTCGGTTTAATTTTGTTTCCATCTTCGCTTTCTTCTTCTTTAACACGCTTTATAGGCTCGTATCCAATTTCTATGGCTTTACTTTTCCAATTCTTTGTACGTGGATTATCAAACTGTTTCACATCTTTAATTCGAATCCCATTTTTTCGCAAATTGTTTACTAGTGTATTTACTTCAATTCTATTTACCTCAGTGCCATACCAAACTGTATTTACTTTATAACGTCCGTTATCATTCGAAACTTTCTTTAGATTAAGCGTAAAGCTAGGCTCTTTCATAGATTGAATTAAACGTTCAATTTTACTACCATCTGCCTTGCGTTTATAATAACGTACAATAGTATTCCCAGTGATGTTATTTGTGATTCTAATCAATTGGTCTTGTGCCAAATTCACATTTTCTAGCACCGTTTCTCTATCCTCTCTTGGTTTCGTTTCATCATTCAAATTTTCTTCAATACGTACTAATTCGCTGCGAAGTGTAGCAACCAATTTTGTAATTGAATCTGTTCGATGCAAATCTTCTTCCTTAAATCGCTTATATTCAATTAATTCCATTTCATACTTAGCAATCGTCTCCTCATTTTCTTTATTCTTTTTATCTTGTGTATATATGATAATGGAAGCAATTACAGCAATCATAATTAAGATAACAATGAAATATATGTAATTATAACGCTTGTCTTTTTTACGAACATCAGCAATTGTTTCTTCTATAGATTTATATGTTTTCATATACTAAATGTTCTTTTTAAATGATAATTAGGCGCTTAAATTCGTCGTTTAATTCCCTGCGTTCGTTTACCGAAAGTCGTGCTAAAGCATTGAGCAAGCGCTTTCGTTTTAGTTCAAATACCCTAATGAGTGTAATTCTATTTTTTCGTTTCTGAATTTCTAAAAACGGATAACTTCCAAAAGCACTCGGAATTAACCCTAATAATGCAGAAGTAATGTCTTGACTTCCCTGACTGATAAACAAAAACGCCACCAAACCTAAACTTAGGCCAATAGCAATATAAATGAGTCGATAATGAAAACGAATGCTTTTCTTATATCCAATTTTTGCAACCGCAATTTCTTCTTCGGAAACAATGGTATTGATCAATTCATTTTCGTCATCCTCATCTTCAATAGGTTCTTTATCTTTTTCGAGAATTGCAGTTTCATTTACAATCAATTTCGGAATATGTTCATCTCCTTGATCGGTCATGGCAATTCGTGATAACGCAATTTTAAAGGAATCTTTAATAGTTCTTCCGTTAAATAATGAGTTATAAAAGTTTCTGGAAAAACTAATGGCAACATCATCTGGAATTTCGTTTTTCATTCCAATGATATATGCTATATTTTGATTAAAATCGTTGATTCCAGCCAAACTGTGACAGGTATTTAAAAACACACAGTTGATATGATCTGAAAAGCCCGATAATACATCCGACAAACGTTTGATAGAAACTTCTTCCTTATACCCTTCTAAATCTTCCAAAAGCAATTGTTCATCCGTATTTCCATGTCCAGAAATGTGTAAAATATTTGGTTTTATTTTGAGTAAATGATCAATTAAAAGATCTTTTGTAACTGCGCCTCTTGATTCAAATTTGAATTTTTCTTCGTCATCACTACTGTCCAAAACATCGCGTATCGCATTTTCTTCCACATCCAAACGTAGTGCATCACTATCAATTGGATTGGCTTTAATAAATAATATGTTTATTGTATTTGAAATAATGTTATAATTTTAAATTCATACTTTTTGCAATGGTTTCTAATTGCATACTTTCATTACTACTATTTCGAACGTTTACACGGGAAAGTATCACACGTTCTGGGTCGTCACTTTGAAACGATTCTGCGGCAGCTTCAAACGACAAATTACTGATTTGCTCAATAAAAGACACGTTTACCTGATAGGTTTCTGCATCTCTAAAAGAATTAAAATGTGTAGCGCGTACACCTTCTTCTGAGCGACTTACAGGTTTTATGATGCGTTTTTTTTGCATTTGCCTTCGCTGATTTGTCAAAAATCCTGCTCTATATAATTGTGCTCCTTTTATATAATACACAACTTTCCAAAACAAACATGGCAATTGCACAGTTTGATCGTTGACTGTTTGTAAAAATTCAGGATCATCATCGCGAAATGCTGGACCGCTGAACAAACATATTTTCATACTATTTTTTACGGTTTCATGGTGTAAAATATAGTTTTCAATGCTTTTCCAAACACCTCTATTTAATTTACTTACTTGCGGAACTGCATTGGTGTAATAAAACGTAGAACGTGCTGCTTTACGCGCTATTTCTATATCTTTTCCCCATTGCACATCTTCTCGTTTTGCCATGTGACCTCGGTCAAAATCATATTTTTTGGCTCCATACAATGCTTTTCCCCATTGTGCTTCTTCGGGAATGCGTTCGTCTTTTGACCAACGTTCGCTTCCTTCAAAAATGCTATCTCTTTTCAGTTTATAAAAACAAGTTCCATCAACATTCACAGCAGAATAATAAGGGAATTTTCGAAACGGATTTTGCAACACACTGTAATTTTGATACGGCAAATAATAATCTGATACCGCTAAACCTTCAGTCGCAAACTTTGCTATCTCGCTGGCATCAATACGTGGTGTTTGTACTGAATGTGTTTCGAAAAAATTGATTGAATAACTCAAAATCAGTTTTTATTAATGTGTTTCTAAATTATTAAATTCTGACTGCTTACACAACTTCATTAACAAAAGTTTCTGTCTTTACAGTGAAACGATCAAATCATCCTCATTGATTTCATTTGGCGTATGCAAATCAGTATCTTCCAAAAAACCGTTTGAAAACACTTTTTGCATCTCTGTTGATAACAATCCGTTGCGATAGCTTTTCCATTCGGTTACTTTATCACCAAACATATCTTTGACTAAGTTCGGAAATTTCCAATCGGAGTTTTTTCCCCAATGAATTGTAAACGGAATGTCGTTTTCCTGCAATACTTCAATCATACGGCGTGAATATTCTGTTAAGCTCATAATTTTTCGCGATTTTTTCCACAATACGCCATCAATTTCTAACATGCACGTAATTGGAAACTTTGTAAATCCGAGTGTTGCGTCTGTTTGTTTTACAAATCGCATGGCAAAAATTCCTGGAATCGGACCTTCTTTCTGTGTCATTGCTTCTAAAACTTTATACGCTTTTGAAGCATTTGTATGATCAATTCCCACCGAGGCCGCAAAAGCAGGACCTTGATAAGGCGCATCCCAAAAGGTTTCATACAAAGTGCCCAATGTTTCTTCATTTACTGCGGGTAAAATGGTTTTTCGCAATTGCTTGATAAACCACGGAATTGCCTTTGGAAATTTCTCAGACATCTTTATTAATAAGTGAATCAAATCTTTATATAAGGATGTTTTGATGACAGGAAATGGATCTGGATATGGAACTTGATACGGTTTTTTATACATCACTTCCACTACATATTCATCTTCGTTTGTATACGGATTGATGAATACTTTGTAGTGATACGGACGATTTGGCTTGCCATCTTCATCTACTTCGCCGTCAATTTTGAAAATGGAATTTTTGAAATCCATCGTATCTGACAATTCCAATGCCACTTCTTTCTTTATTTTCTTTACGTAGCGTTTCAACAAAAAACGATCTTCTGCTTCAATGACAACGCCATGAATAAATCCGAACGCGCCTAAACCAACCAAAGCGGCATTGAATAAATGATCGTTTCTGATAACGCGTGCGTTTATTTTTTCGGCAAATTCATCGTTTAGCGCAGGTTTTGTATGTCGTTCTAAATACACGACATCTGTTGGTTTATCGCCAATAATTAAATTTAAACCTACTACATAATCTTGAATCGAACCTACATTTAAAGCGGAACCATGAACGCCTGTTGAAATACAACCGGCAATGGTTTGTCCGTTACTTGCGCCACTTGTTTTCAATGATTTTCCATGTGAACCTAATACTTCCGAAATCCGTTTGATAGTATTTCCACACTGAAAAAAGAATAGGTTTTCATTTTTATAGTTTGAATTTTGATGTGTTAAGTTTTGCGGAATTGGAATATGAATGCTCATAAAACCATTGTAGTGCATGTTGTCTTTTTGATGCGCTATATGTGATAATGACCAACTAGAACCATACGCTCGAAAACCTTCATTTTTGTCGGCGGCTTCTCTAATTAATCGCTGTATTTCTTTGGCAGCATCATTGTAACGATCGTATTTAGAAAACATATTTGCCGAACCTTCTAATTCGGTTACAAGCAATGTTTTCAGTGGAAATGGTCCGTTATTGTGTAAGGTATCCCAAGTACTTTTTGCGTAAGGTGTTGTCTTTGCCATGATCGTTTAATTATTAGATTTCATACATACATATTTGACACGCACACGTCGTTTTCGCCCAAAAGTGACAGCACTTAACAAAACGCCTCCAAACGTATTTCGGTATTCTATGGTGTGAATTCCGCTTGGACCACATTTATCCAATAACATGGTAAAATCTTTATCCGTAACTTTTATAGTGATTGTGGTATCTATCTCGCGAACTTTCATCATTCGGTAATAATCGGTTCTGTCGCTTACAGGATCTGGTTCTGCATCGCCATACACATTTTTCAATCGAACTGTATAACATGATGAGAATACGCAACATATAATAAGTGCAATGCTCCATCTGACAAACGTCATATTTCTTAACTTCATAACTAGGTAAATTAGTGAAGTATAAAAGTAGGCGCTTTCTGATGATTTTTCAAGGGTAAAAACACCCTAAAAAATCCGCTGTTTTTATTGTTACAATTTATGAACTATACGTATTTGTGAAACTAGAGCTATTTCAACTAAAAACTCATCTGCATGAAACTAAGGAATCTTAGCTTAAAATGTGTTTTTTTAGATAATTCACAGTAAATTAGGTATATAAACTCCCAAAAATGACCTGTAGCCGATATTATTTTAGTTGTATTTATACAGTTATGTGTATCTTCTTGATGCTTTCTTCGTGCAATACTAGTGTTACTTTATCGAAAAAACAGCAAAAGTATTTAGTTGCAAATCCTGATCTAAATGTTGGAATCTATATTAATTATCCACCATACGAATTTGTAAATGCTAATGGAGAAATTGATGGAATATTGTTAGACTATTTTAGTCTGCTAGAAGAGAAAGTAACACACACATTTGATAAAAAATTCTATACAAACTGGAATTCTTTAGTGAATGATGCAAAAAAAGGGAAAGTTGATATTATTCTTGAAATTCAAAATACAAAAGAACGCAGAAACTATTTAACATTTACGGAGCCTATATTTAAAGGAAATCATATTATTGTTACAAAAAGTGATTCCGATATTAACACACTGGCACAACTGGCTGGAAAAAAAGTAACTGTAGGAAAAAACTACTCTATTGAAGAGTATTTAATCAATTATTATCCAGAAATTATTCTTTTACCAAAAAAGAATGAGGAAGAATGTCTTAAATCAGTTCTTGCTAATGAAGCAGATGCATTTATTGGTTTAGAAGCTATTAGCAACTATCTCATTCAAAAAGAAGACTTTAAAAATCTTTCCATTAAAGAATCTATAAATTATGCCAATGAATTGGGAATCGCCATCAATAAACAAAAACCCATTCTAGCAAAAATTATAAAAAAAGGAAACAATGCAATTACACTAGAAGAAAAGAATAATATTCTGAACAAATGGCTATATAATGTTGTTGTTCCTTTTCATAAAAAAGCTACATTTTGGGAAATTTCATTAAGCATACTAGGCTTTTTAGCAATATTCTTTTTTGGACTGAGTTATTATTTAAAAAGACAAGTTTCAAAACGAACCAAAGCATTACGAGAAGCAAAATCTATAGCAGAACGTAGTAATGAACTTAAAACATTGTTTTTACAAAATATTTCACATGAAGTAAGAACGCCACTAAACAGTATTATTGGTTTTGCGAATTTCTTAAAACAAGAAAACATTCCAGAAGATCAGAAAGAAGAATACATTGATACGATACTTCAAGAAAGTGACAACTTAACGAAGGTGCTCAACAATGTAATTGAAATCTCTGAATTGACTACGAAAGATAGTTTACCCAACTATCAAATTATTAACATTCACAAAGAAATTAAAATTCTCGCCGAAATATATACTGCCAAAGCGACACATGAAAAGCTCGAATTTATATTTGAAAAAGCTAAAAATCAAGAAGAAAAATATATAAAAACGGACAAAGCGCGTTTCACAAAAGCTATTGGTAATATTCTAAATAACGCCATCAAATTTACAAATGTTGGTAGTGTTACATTACAATATGAAATTCATTCTGAACAGGTAGAAATTAAGATTAGTGACACTGGAATTGGCATCAGTCCAAAAAAGTTTGATACTATTTTTGATGAATTTTATCAAGAAGAAAAAGAACTTTCTAAAAAATATGACGGATTGGGTATTGGACTTTCCATTGCCAAAGAAAATATTCGTTCTTTAGGTGGAAAAATTTCGCTTCAAGCCAATCAACCAAACGGCTCCGTTTTTACCATACACATTCCTAAAGAAAATTTTTCTGATCAAGATAAAATCAACAAACCAAAAGTGATTGATACTTCTTTGAAGATATTGATTGCGGAAGACATGAAATTGAATTACATCGTGCTACAAAAAGTACTAGACAATGTTATTAAAAATGAAAAGGAAATTGTTTGGGCAAAAAACGGACAAGAAGCCATTGATTTGGTAAAAGAATCAACCTTTGACATTGTATTTATGGATATTAAAATGCCTGTTTTAAATGGGTATGAAGCTACCAAACAAATCAAAGCATTGTATCCTAACATTCCTGTCATCGCCCAAACAGCCTATGCGCATGAAGAAGATATCAGCAGAGCTACTACGATTGGTTTTGACGGTTACCTAACCAAACCACTCAACACAAATGCCTTAAAAGTTGTATTGGAAGATCTTTTCGCAGTACAGCTAAAAGACTAATTACAATTCGTCCTGCAAATCATACAATTCGGTTACAAAGAATTTTGTCCCGTACTACAATTGTAGAGATTTGATAAAAAATAACAACATGGACACCTTTGCAACTTACCTTATTTACATTCACGCAACTTTAGGAAGCATCGCTTTTATTGCAGGATTTATAGCGATTATTACTAAAAAAGGAAATACGGCGCATAAAAAATCGGGAATTGTATTTTACTATTCCATGCTATTTTCAGCACTTTCTGCATTGGTCATCGCAGTATTACCAAAACATGAAAATGCTTTTCTATTCACTATCGGCTTATTTAGTTCGTATTTTATCATTTCAGGATATCGTGCATTGCGTTTCAAAAAGCCAAATCCATCATTAATTCTAGATAAAATCATTGCTGTATTTATGCTGCTTACAGGAATCATAATGATTAGCTATCCGTTAGTTTTCAATGGAAAAATCAATATTGTTTTAACAGTTTTCGGAACTATCGGAATCATCTTTGCTATTCGCGATATAACTCTGCTAAAAAATCCCAAAAAACTCCGCAAAGCTTGGTTAAAACTACATATTGGAAAAATGCTTGGCGGTTATATTTCTGCAGTAACGGCTTTTATTGTGGTCAATCAATTCATTCCGGGTATTGCTGGTTGGTTAGTTCCAAGTGTTTTTGGTACTGCGTATATGAATTATTGGTTTTGGAAATTGAATAAGAAGAAAACTCCTAAAACCGCATCATAATCAAAGTGATTCATAACAATTCCGCTACAATATGTTAGGCATACACAACATTTAAGATTTCAACAAAACACCTTAACACGCTTTTAAGAAATATTAACACAATATTGGCTAATTTTAGAGACTAAAACCAATGGCTAAATGTTAAGAACCAATCTTTCTGTCCTTTTAGGACTTTTCTTTGTGTATACACTGTTTGCACAAGACAAAAAAAATACTGAAAAATGGGATGTTTCCAATCCTAAAGGAGATTTCAATTATAAAGATCATAAGTTTACGACTAACGAAGGAACTTGGATGAACTTAGACGTAAGTCCTAATGGAAAAACCATTGTATTTGATATGATGGGCGACATTTACACAATTCCTGTTTCTGGTGGAACTGCCAAAGCGCTTCGCACAGGAATTCCATTTGAAATTCAACCGCATTTTAGTCCAGATGGTTCCAAAATCCTATTCACAAGTGATGCTGGCGGCGGTGATAATATTTGGGTGATGAATGCAAATGGTTCAAACGCAAAACAAATCACCAAAGAAAGTTTTCGTTTATTAAACAATTCTACTTGGATGCCCGATGGAAATTCGTTTATTGCTCGAAAACACTTTACATCACAACGTTCACTTGGTGCAGGAGAAATGTGGCAATATCACATTACGGGTGGTTCTGGTTTACAACTCACCAAAAAGAAAAACGCACAACAAGACGTTAACGAACCGTCTGTTTCTCCAGACGGTCGCTACTTATATTATAGTGAAGATGTATATCCTGGCGGATCGTTTCAATACAACAAAGATCCAAACAAACAAATCTATGTCATCAAACGCTACGATTTTCAAACAGGAAAAATTACACAAATTACAGGCGGACCTGGAGGCGCATCGCGTCCACAAATATCAAGAGATGGAAAAAAACTAGCGTTCATCAAAAGAGTCCGTACAAAATCAGTTTTGTATTTGCACGACTTAGAAACTGGTGAAGAATGGCCATTATTTGATGCTTTAAACAAAGATCAGCAAGAAGCTTGGGCAATATTTGGTGTCTATCCAAACTTTAGTTGGATGCCAAACAATACAGAAATTGTATTTTGGTCAGGTGGAAAAATTAATAAAATTGACATTGCTTCTTTAAAAGTAACCAACATTCCGTTCACGGTAAACGCAAGCATTCAAATTGCAGAAGCAGTTTCGTTTGATACGCCTGTTGCACCAGATGAATTTGATGCAAAAGTCATTCGCCAAGCCATCACTTCACCAGATGGAAAAACCTTGGTGTTTAATGCTGTCGGTTATCTATGGAAGAAAAACTTACCAAACGGAACTCCAAAACGATTAACGAAAGGAACTGATTTTGAATCAGAACCTAGTTTTTCGCCTGACGGGAAAGAAATTGTATATGTAACTTGGAATGATTTAAACTTAGGTTCGATTCGTAAAATTTCTATAAATGGTGGAAACTCGATGCAACTATCTACGGAAAAGGGAAGTTATAGAACACCTTCTTTTTCGCCTGATGGAACACATATTGTCTACCGAAAAGAACGCGGAAACAACGATCAAGGATTTACATTTGCTAAAAATGCAGGAATCTATACAATGAAAGCAAATGGTAGTGATTCTAAATTTGTGACAGCACAAGGTGAATATCCAATCTTTACTGCGGATGGAAAACGAATCTTTATCCAAACTGGCGGAACGTATTTTGGTAACTTAACAAAGTCATTACTCAGTGTGAATCTTCAAGGACAAGACAAACGCACGCACTTTACGTCAAAATATGCAAACAGAATGGTTCCAAGTCCTGACAACAAATGGATTGCATTTTCACAATTGCACAAAGCGTATGTGGCACCAATGATTGTTACGGGACAAAAAGTGAATTTAGACAACAAGACAAAAGCATTTCCTGTGGCGCAAATTGCAAAAGATGCTGGTGTCAACTTGCATTGGTCGCCCGATAGTAAAAAAGTACTTTGGACGCTGGGTGACGAATATTTTTCAAACGAAATCAAAGACAGATTCACATTCTTAGAAGATTCGCCAGAAAAAGCAGCCGAAATTACTACCAAAGGCACAAAAATCAATCTGACACTAAAAACAGACAAACCCGATGGTCGTATTGCATTTACAAATGCGCGTATCATTACAATGGACAATGAAAAAGTAATTGAAAACGGAACTGTACTTGTAAAAAATAATCGGATTGAAGCCATTGGAAAATCAAGTGATATTCGTGTACCAAGCGGAACAAAAACCTATGACATGACAGGAAAAACCATCATGCCCGGAATGGTAGATGCACACGCACACATTGGCGCTTTTCGTTATGGATTAACGACTCAAAAACACTGGCAATTCTATGCAAATTTAGCATTTGGAGTGACTACAGCGCATGATCCTTCTGCAAATACGGAAACGGTTTTTGCCTTGTCGGAATTGGTAAAAAACGGAACTTTAGTTGGTCCACGCCTCTACTCTACCGGATTTATCTTATACGGAGCTGATGGCGATTTTAAAGCAGTTGTCAATAATTTAGACGATGCGCGATCTTCAATAAGACGTACAAAAGCATTTGGTGCATTATCGGTAAAAAGTTACAATCAACCACGACGCGAACAACGCCAACAAATATTGCAAGCGGCTCGTGAAGAAGGAATCTTTGTGGTTCCAGAAGGTGGATCTACTTTCTATCACAACATGACCATGATTATGGATGGACACACAGGAGTTGAACATAACATTCCTGTGGCGCCTGTATACAAAGATGTATTGGAATTGTGGGGAACTAGTAAAACTGGGTACACGCCAACTTTAATTGTAAACTATGGTGGTGTGAATGGAGAATTTTATTGGTACCAAAAAACAAATGTTTGGGAAAACGAAAAACTATTAAAATATACACCAAGAGCAATTATTGATGCGCGTTCAAGACATCGTACCATGTTACCTGAAGAAGAATACAAAAACGGACATATTTTAGTTTCTGAAACCGTAAAAGCCTTGGCTGACAAAGGTGTAAAAGTAAATTTAGGTGCACACGGACAATTACAAGGTTTAGGTGCACATTGGGAATTATGGATGATGGAACAAGGTGGAATGTCACCAATGGAAGCCTTAAAAACTGCAACGATCAATCCAGCAGAATACATTGGTGCAGGAAATGATATTGGTTCACTAAAAGTTGGAAAGCTTGCTGATTTAATCATAATGGATAAAAATCCTTTAGATAATATTCGAAATACAGAAAGCATTACACATACCATGATTAACGGACGTTTGTACGATACAGATACTATGAATGAAATAGGAAACGAATCAAAAGAACGTTCACAATTCTATTGGGAAAATAATAAATATAATGGAGCATTTCCTTGGCACGAAGAATCAAACAGTTTCATGCGTCCAGGATGTGGTTGTCATTTGGGACATCAGTAGGTTTTGAAATTTTAAATGTTAAATTATAAATGTTAAATGTTAAATGTAAAAGTGTGTTTTAAAACATCGCTTTGAAATACTGAATTATAAATGATTTTCAAACGTCACTTCGAGTGATTTTTAGAAATTAAATGAAGAAAAATTGTATCGAGAAGTACTTTGAAAGTATAAATGTAAAATGCTAAATTTTAAATGTAAGTGTTTTAAAACATCGCTTTGAAATACTGAATTACAAATGATTTTCAAACGTCACTTCGAGTGATTTTTCGAAATAGAATGAAGAAAAATTGTATCGAGAAGTTCTTTGAAATTATAAATGTAAAATGCTAAATTTTAAATGTGAAAGTGTTAAGAAATCGTAGCTGTTCTCGATACACTAAATCATAGATTTAGCACTCGAACTGACGGTTAGAGTTGCTAAATAAACCCAAACGTCACTTCGAGTGAAATTCTGCACATTGAGCGGAGTCGAAATGAAAGAATTTTGTATCGAGAAGTACTTTGAAATACGATAGCTTATTTCAGTTGTTTCAAGCGCTTCTCGATACAATTTTTTTTTCATTGCAATCAAAAAAATCACTCGAAGAGACGTATTCTAACAAACAATCTAAAAATCAACACGAAAACTCAAATTTGGCGTAATGCTAAATCTTCTTTTTTTGCAAGCGCTATTCTTTTTGAATATAGTAGATTTAATAACTGCATTTTATTTTTAATTCGCAGTAAAGCAGAAAATTGGAATTCAAGACTTTTAATAATGTAGACTGTATTACTTTTAGTCAATTCTAAATCACACAATTTTTCATATAAACTATCAGATAAATTTTCATTGTGCGTTTTCCTCATGTGAGTTAGATAACTGCTGAATGTCATATCCTTAAAAAGAAGTTTATTAGCAGCATCCGCTTTTAAAATATAATTCTCGATGTCCAATTGAACTTCTTCTGATAGCTTTTGAGTTGCTCTAAATTGTACTTCTAAAAGATCAATTTTTTCTTCATCATCTTCCTTAGGTTTTGAAAAGAAATTGTATTTGAAATCAATAATAGCAATGATCGCAGTAATAATTCCTAAAATTCCAATAGTTATTTCCATGTGTTTTAAAACTATGACAATATAATTAAAGATCAAAGTTGCTTATTATATTTTTAACATCAATTATGGAGCTTATACCCGTAATTTCAAGTTGTAAATGGTATGAACTGTGTTTATGGTAAATTTAAGGATTAAATATGGAATATTCCTAGTTTAAAATTTTACCCGAAAACTCAAATTTGGCGTAATGCCTAACGCACGATTTTGTATTTGTGAAACGACTTCGTTGTCTAAATTGTAATACTCATTCAAAATATTTTGCTGATCGAATACATTCCAAACAGACAATCCGATTTTAGCATTTATTTTTTTCTTTTTAGAAAGTGTCAAACGATACGTTGAAGAAAAATCGGTTCTAAAATAATCAGCTAAATTTTCTGCATTTGGTGCGTTGTAATTAATCTCGCCGTTTGTAATATTCGGTTCGCCAACACTTGTAGTTGGTCTTCCGGTGCGGAAATAACTTCCCAAAGAAAACTCGAAATTATTCCAAGAATACGTTCCGCCAAGTGTTAAGTTATGCGTAATATCAATATTATTTGGAAACGGATTTCCATTGTTGAGTGATGTAAATTCATAGTCGTTTTTACTTACTGAATAACTCATCCACGCATTAAAATCGCGCCATTTCTTATTGAATAACAAGTCCATTCCATACGTTTCATAACTTCCAACAGCATTGACAAATTGAAACTGATTCTGAAAACCTTGACTTCTCGTCGTAATTCCGTCTACACTTTTAATATACGCTTCCGCCGTAATCAACAAGTTATTTTTGTTGTATTGTACGCCAACAGACGCTTGTTTACTTTCAATAAGCGGCACAGAAGTTCCGTTTGCTAAAGTCCAACGACGTTTTTCAATTCCTAAAAAATCATTCTGTAAATCAATTACTTGCGAGATTGCTTGACTTTTATATTCGCCCAAAACCAATACGCTAAAATGATTGGAAAATTGCTGCCTAAAATTCAAACGCGGTTCAAAACGAAAGGTATCAATCTTTCCATAACGATTTCCACGAATTCCAACTGTTAACATGGTTCGGTAACTATCTGAAAAATAATGAACTTCCGAATACAAAGCGTGATTTCGCATCACATCTTTTCGTTCGCTACGAAATTGCGGATTGCTTACATCTTGAATGTTTGTAATGCCAATTTCAGAAAACTGATAGCCGCTTTCCAGCGTGAAATTTTCATTAATGCGGTATTTTGTATGGAATTTAATTGCGCTGTCTGCCAAATCATTCTCTTGAAACAAACGCTGATTATTGGTAATATTGAAGTTTGTCGCTTCCAAATTATAATTGGAAGTATACATTTGAATTTGTGTCGAAAATGCAGGATTCCACTCGCGATTATATGTTAAACCTGTAGCTAAATTTCGTTGGGTGATTCCGCTATTTACAGAACGTTCTCTATTGTTTAGTATTGCATTTTCTGTATAACTCAAATCATTAAAAATATTTAAAAAGCTAAACTGTAGATTGTCTGTTTTTGAAATATCATAAATAAATTTCGTGCTCATATCATAGAAATAAAAATCTCTATTTGTCGTCGTGGTATTGTTTGTTTCTTGACTATTATTCGTGATGTCAGTATCTTGAAAAATACGATCAAAATAAATGGCATAGGTTGGCGTTTCTACCAAATCGGTAATGGAACGACGCGCCGAAACTTGCACTTCCATCTTTTTGTTTACTTGTACTTTTGCAAAACCATCTACGTGAATCAAATTCAATCCTGCGCCAGCAATCAACGAATCGTTTACATGTGCGTCTAATTTCATTTCAATCATTCCAGAAACACCATCGCCGTGTTTCGCACTTGTACCGTTTTTGGTAACAACTACTTTCTTTAAAAAATACGGGTTAAATGCAGAAATCAACCCGAAAAAATGTCCAGATTGATACATTTTAATATCATCCCAAAGTAAAATATTTTGGTCGTTTGTGCCGCCGCGAATATTGAGATTGGAAACCGTTTCATTTACGCTCGAAATTCCTGGTAATGCTTGAATTGTCAATAAAACATCAGGTTCAGTAACACCAGGAAGAATACTGAAATTCTTAGGCTTTACGGTAATTTGACCTGTTCGGTTTGTTGAAATTCCCGAAGCAATGTATTCTGTCAAATAAACTTCATCTAGTTCTTGAATTTGATCTTTAAAAATGGTGATAGCAATATAACGTCCGTTAATAATGGTAAACCGAAGATTTGTTTCCAATTCAAAACCACCTAACAACTCTTTAAGTGGCATTGTAGTAGACTGCGGAGTTACCAAAATGCCGTTCAATGTGTTGTCTACAAAAGAGAAAACCACATCATAATGTTCTTGGATTTCGGGTAATAAATTGGACAGTAAAATTTTATTTCCTTGATTTCCTTGTGCGATAACATGTTGGAAACTAAGAAAGAAGCAAAAAAAGGTGAAAAAAGTGAGTACGCGTTTTTTAATCACGTTTTAGAATAATCGAGTTTTGTTTCTTTTGATACTTCAAATTTAAAGGCAGCGTAATTGATTGCAATGCCATGTCAATATCTGTGTGTGTAAAACTTCCCGTAACTATTTGAGAAATGTCGATATTCTTGGCTTCAACCGTTACATCATACTGTCGTTCAAATTCTTGAATGACTTCTTGTAAAGGTAAACTTTTAAAAGAACTTTCATTATGTATCCATGTAGGTTCTTTTAGATTTTCTTCTTCGTTGCGGAATTCTTTCCCATTACGTATCAAATAGCGTTGTCCTGGTTTTAGTACAACATTTGCATCGTTGTAACTAACTTTTACCGAGCCTTCATAGCAAAATACTTCAAACACGTTGTTGCGTTGTTTTACGTTGAATTCAGTTCCTAAAACGGTGACAATTCCGTCATTAGTAATTACGCTGAATGTTTTTCCTTTGGCAACTTTAAAATAAGCTTCTCCAGCCAAGTTTACTTCGCGTTTCTCTTCCCAAACGTCTTTGTCATAAGACAAACTGGTAGTTGCGTTCAAAGTTACTTCGGAAGTATCAGGTAATTCGACACGTGTTTTATTTGCAGCAACCGTTTCATGAGTAGTAAGTGTTGGTAAAGTTGCGTACATATATGCGCCAAAACCGATTACCAAAATTGCGGCAATCTTTAATAATGGCTTCAACCATGAAGTAGGTTTTAGTATTTCTTTTTTCGTAGTAGTTACAGCAGTATACGCACTTTCCACATCAACTTCGGGTGCTTTAAAATACTGCAAAGCGGTTTGCATCTTGGTCAATTCCTCATAATCTTCAAGCTGTTTAAAAGCTTCCAATTCCTCTGAATTCAACGCATGATCTAGCCATTTCTGTATTAAATCTTCTCGTTTCATAATCGTTACTTATCTATATAACAACTCAGGATCTAAAATTCCCACCCAAACTTCACTGATATATACTTTTTTGTGTTTTTTTTCGTTAACTACGTCACTTCGAGTGAAATTTTAGTGTAAAATTTTGTATCGAGAAGCACTATGATATCAGATTGTTTCTAAGTAGATCTCGATACAAAAAATGTTATCACATTTTCCACTCGATCTGACGTTTTAGTAAACTATATAACATTCTCAAATAATAAGTCAACAATCGTTAATCGTCAATCAAAAATATCACAACTCTTCAATCTCCTGTCGCAATTTACTCAACGCTCTATAAATACGTTTTTCCACAGCTTTCGCCGAAATTTCTAAAATAGCAGCAATTTCTTTATGGCGTTTTCCTTCCACACGATTCATTAAAAAAGCCGTGCGTTCCGATTCTGTCAAATTCCCAATAGCACGTTGCAGTTTTTGCAAATACTCTTGTTCTTGCATTAAAAATTCGGGACTTTCGTTGGTGTGAGATCTCGGTTTAATCTTTTGGTGTTGCAGTACTACTTTATGATGTTTTACTTCATTCAGCATCATATTATTGCCAATCGTAAACACATAACTTTTCGCTTTTTCGGGTGTTACCTTTCCGCAATTCTGCCAAAGTTTAGTAAATGCTTCTTGTGTTTTATCTTCCGGATTCAAATAATCACCAAACTTATAGTACAAATACGAGTACAGACTTTGGTAATGTTTCTTAAAAAAACTAGAAAACATCACTTCGTTACAAATATTATCCTGTAATGATTTTGGCATTTGAGTTGGCTAAATAGTTCGCTAAATGTAAACATAAATTTTTTATAAATAAAGGTGGGAATTTTGCCTGTTGAGTTGTTTTACTAATAGCATACTAAAAGAGTAGAGTATGTAAACTTGTATTATATATGAATAGAATTGCCCCGATAAAAGCTGTAAAAATAGTGTTTTCGCTTTGCGCGATAAGTCTCTTTTTCAATGCCTGCCAAGAAGAAAATGTACAAATTACCGAGCCTGACACGCAAGCTACGTTGGTAGCTAATACCACTTTACCACGATTGATGGAACGCGTGTCTTTATTAGACGGTTCTACAGATAATTTTATAGATAATGCCAATTGTTTTTTGGTCGATTTACCTGTGACAGTAGCCATAAACGGAATAACTCTAGTGATAAATAGCGTTTCGGATTATGCTTCAATCCTTGAATTATTGAATCAATCTGATGATAATACGGTTGAAATTACCTATCCAATTACAATAATTTTAAGCGATTATACCGAAATTACGATAGAAAACGAAGAAGAACTTATTGCTCAAATTTCAAACTGTGCCGGACCCAATGAGCCAGATATTGATATAGAATGTATCGATTTTCAATATCCGTTTAGTATTGCAGTTTTTGATGTGAATTTTGAAGTGATTGAAACAGTTACTATTTCGCATGATGAAGAATTATTCAACTTTTTAGCAACGCTTTCAAATGGAGTTGTGGCGAGTATCAACTATCCAATCAATCTTGTAAATGCTGATGGAACTGTGATTTCTGTCAATAGTAACGATGAATTGGAAGCGGCAATCGCTGCGGCGGAAAACACTTGCGATGAAGATGATGACAATAATTACAACGATGCCAATTGTACAGAAGCACAAGTAACTGCCAGTTTGGTAGATTGTTTTTGGAGAATCAGCAATTTTGCAGGAAATACAGAATTAGAATACGAATTCTATTTTAATGATGACAATTCATTTACGTTTTCTACAGATCCAATGAATAGCACAGTTTACACAGGAAATTGGGACGTAACAACTTCGGAAGGAAGTTTGGTGTTAATCGTAACCAATATTGATACTGAGTTAACAATGTTTAACGATTCTTGGATTATTGATGAATGTAGCGAAGATCAAATAGTATTACACAGCGGGAATCAAGAAGTGACGTTACAGAAAGTTTGTGAAAATACAACGCCTTTTGAATGTTTTGAAAATGTAGAAACAACTGTCTGCGACGAAGAAAACCCGTTTGATGGTTTTGTGGAAATGGACTTAGAAGCATTATTTATCTCGAATATCACATGTACGCAAGAATATAACTTCTCTTTTCATTCAACTGAAGCAGATGCTGCGGAAAATACAGGTCAACTTTTAAGTCCATATACAAACACAGCTTCACAAGAAACATTATATCTACGAATAGAAGACTTCGCAGGAATGTTTCAAGTGTATGCAATTACAATTACTGTAGAAGACTGTTGTTCAAATAATACCATTCTTACAGATGATTTAATTCTATACATGCCATTTGCCAACGAAACCAAAGATTTGGTAAGCAATTGGGAAGCTTCAGAAAATTACAATTATGTGCCGGACAGAGCAGGAAACGCCACCTGTGCCATTGCTTTTGATGGAAGTGAAACTGTGGAAATTCCAATCACAAACGCCAATCAAATAGTACAAGGCGATGCGTTTACGGTAAGTTTATGGTTTAAAATGCAAAACACCGATCCTTCCAACTATGAAATTTTATTTCAAAAAGGAAATGCGGTCAGTGAAGGTTTCCAAATAAGTGTGTTTGACTTAAATACGCCTGTATTTAGTGATGCAGATTCAGGGTATGGTTTATGGGATGATCCTTGGAATACAGATCCAGATTTACCAACAGATACCACCAATTGGCATCACTTAGTTGTTACTGTTGACGAAAATAATACCGTGCGTTTATACCGAGATGGTGTACAACGAAACCTAGATGAGAACGCTTCTATAGATATTGGAAGTCCGCCATTAATGAATTACATTTTAGGAAATGGCTTTCAAGGTCATTTAGATGATATACGATTGTACAAAGTTGCCTTAAATCCAAACCAAGTTACCAACTTATTCAACTTGGAAGCCGATTGCAATAACTGTTTTTAAGAAATAAAAATTAAGTGTTTATTTAAGTTAGTTTAGTGACTAATTTTTAAAAGCTGCCTTTCGTTGAATTAAGGCAGCTTTTTTTTATGTTTATTTTTAATTGATAATATTTTTTCTAATTTTGTAGCTACACACCCCCTAAACCTGAAATAAAAATTGATTCGTTTTTTATGTTCGCATGACATAACGAACCTTTCTTTATGTGATGGTCTGATTTAATAATAACTTATAACTTATGGTTAAGTTAATTAATCGGATTTATCATCCTTTTCGCTTGTTTATAACGAAGGCAAGTTTATGGAAATCCAAAAAAACTTTAAAACTTTATAATGCAATTATGGATTTTGTAATCAATGATTGTTAGTTAAAGTATTACTAACTTTTAAAAAAAACATCTATAACAATATCTAAAATTTTGTTGTAGATGTTTTTAACTGAAAAAATGAGCAAAATAAAAGAAACATTAGAATTGATTGAAGACTTAAAATCGTTTTCAACCTTGGTCATCCCTATGGCATTTTGGTATATTTCTTTGTACTTGTTCCATCAAAGTTTTTTTTACTCAAGTGATTTATTGCTAAGAGTTATTTTTTGTGCATTTTTTGCAATTATAGTTTTCCCCTTTACCAGTAAAATAAGTAAAAAAATATCTAACCATAATAATGAATTTTCAAAGAAAACTTATCTTAAAGTCGCTTTAGGAGCAATTATTCAAACTGCTATTCTTGCAATATTAATTTTTATCTTTTATACATTGCAATTCTGGAAAGGTATAAAAATTCATTTTTATTATTTTTTACTTATTTATTTTTCAGTCCTTGCTATTTTAGCTTTATTTTTACCTACATTCAAAGCTGAACAAGTAGAAGAAACTAATTGATTAAATATTTATAATCGATTGTTTTTTGCATTGATGATATAAGAAACATATATAATTTTATACACACATAAATTATAAAAAAAATAAAAACTGCCTTAATTCAATTAAAGGCAGCTTTTTTTAGTTTTTAAATATATGATGTACGTGATGTATATTCTTCTTTTTTTGTTTCAAATTCTTAAAATTAGCACCTCGTACGCTACATAGCTACTGAAAATCATTACTATTCAATTGGAGTTATTGTAGCTGTTGAATCACCACACACTCTTTTACAAGAATTTTTCTTACTACATGCTCTTCCAATTGATAAAAAGTAAATTGGACCTTGTGCTGCATTGTTGGCAGCGTCATTAGCATTATCAGCACCTCCATTAATTTGTTGAAGATTTGAAATTGAAGCTTTGTTAAGCTTTAACGACTTTAATTTTTTTGTTTTCATATTTTTTGTTTTAAAATGTTATAGGCAAATATTCAAAAACAAGAATCAGAATTAACTAGGGAAAACACTGAAAGAATTAAGAAAAAAACGCTTAGATGAATGGTGAATACACATGAGTATTTGGATTTGATTAAAACGAAAGTGAAGTCTTGATATATATTTAAACATTTGTATGTGCTTTTTCATGTGTCAAGACAATAATGAAAGCTACTTAAACAGTTGTAATTTAGTTATAAGATTAAAAAATATCAAATTGACTTGATAGAAAATTCTTTCTGCAAAATAAAAGATTCACTTCTTTTTAGTAAATTGGCTTGTAATACGTAAAATAATAAACCAAAACACAAATACTATCAATTCCCCTATGTCAATACTAGACAGGATAGTTCGCAGTACATCACTTTCACAGTTTTGTACTGAACATATTATATGAATACGAAACTATTGTACATAGATATCGAAACTACACAACAAGGCAAGATCAAAGATGTCGGAGCATTGTTAGGTGATCTAAAATTGCATACACATAAAGTAGAAGAATTGAAATCCTTTATTCTTGCTGCCGAATATATTTGCGGACATAATATCATAGCACATGACATTCCGCTATTGGCGAAAGTGCTTGGAAATGAAATATTTCAGCATAAAATAATGGTAGATACGTTATTATGGTCGCCTATTTTATTTAATGAAAATCCGTATCACCATCTTGTAAAAGGGTATAAAATTGTCAATGATAGCGATTATAATAATCCGCTTTCTGATTGTATCCTTACGGAAGAATTACTAAATGAAGAGCAAAATGCTTTTAAATTACTTTCTGAAGAAAAAAAGCAATTGTATGCAAGTTTACTTTCCAAATCAGAAGCCTATAAAGGTTTTTTACAATTAGTCGACTTTAAATCCACAACAGTTTCAAACAATTCGGTATCTCAATTTTTAAAGAATTCGATATGTGATCAATCGGATATTGAAGTTATTATCGAAGAAAACCCAATTGAATTGGCGTATGTAATCGCATTGATTACTGCGAATGAAAATTCTATTTTACCTAATTGGGTTCGCAAAACATATCCGAAAACGCAGCAAATTTTGGATAAAATTCGTTTTCAATATTGTGGAAATGAGAGTTGTCAGTATTGCAACTCCAAGTTGCATCCGCGGAAAGCGTTACAAACCTATTTCGGCTATGACAATTTTAGAAGTTTTGATGCTGATGAGCTTATCAGTCTGCAAGAACGGACTGTACAAGCTGGATTAACAGCAGATTCTCTCGTAGCAGTATTTCCCACAGGTGGCGGAAAATCACTCACATTTCAATTACCAGCTTTGATGAAAGGTGCGTTGGCGCGACAACTAACGGTGGTCATTTCTCCATTGGTTTCCTTGATGAAAGATCAGGTAGATAACTTGGAAAAAAAGTTTGATATAACAAAAGCAGTTGCCATCAATGGATTATTATCTCCTTTGGAACGACAAGATGCGATTGAACGTGTGGAAAATGGCGATGCAAAATTGCTATACATTTCACCAGAATCCTTGCGTTCGCCTACCATTTTAAGAATTTTACAGCAACGATCTATTGCTCGATTTGTCATTGATGAAGCACATTGTTTTTCTTCGTGGGGACAAGATTTTAGAGTCGATTATCTATATATCGGTGAGTTTATAAAAGAACTGCAATCCAAAGAAATTTCAGGCAATATTCCTGTTTCTTGCTTTACGGCAACGGCAAAACCACAAGTAATTAAAGATATCAAAACGTATTTTCAATCAAAATTAAACATTCAACTCAAAGAATTTGTCACCAGAGCAAGTCGTGTCAATCTAAAATATGAAGTAATTGACATTAAAGATCCTACAGAGAAAATGGGCAAACTACTTTTATTGTTGGAAGATTGTGAAAAACCTGCCATCATCTATGCTTCGCGTACCAAAAAAGTAGAAGAGATTTATGAAAAGGTAGAAGAAAAAGGATTTGAAGTTACTTTTTTTCATGGAAAACTCAACAAAGATGTAAAAAAGCAACAGATGGATGCTTTTATGAACGATGAAAAAGAAATTATTGTGGCAACTTCTGCCTTTGGAATGGGCGTTGACAAAGACGATGTAAAATCGGTGATTCATTATAATATTTCAGATTCGTTGGAAAACTATGTACAAGAAGCTGGTCGTGCAGGAAGAGATGAGAAGATTGAAGCAAAATGTTATGTGTTGTTTAATGAAGATGATTTAAACAAGCATTTTAGTTTATTACAACAAACAAAAATCAATCAAAAAGAAATTCAGCAAGTTTGGCAAGCGTTAAAGTTTTTAGCTAAATATAGAACGAACAAAAATATTAGTAATTCGGCACTTGAAATTGCACAAAAAGCAGGTTGGGACACCGAAATTAAAGATTTGGAAACAAAAGTAAAAACTTCGATCGCCGCATTAGAAGATCAAGGGTTTTTAAAGCGAAAACAGAATTCACCACGAATTTTTGCAAATAGTTTGTTATATCCACAATTATACAAAGCAAGAGAAGTCATCAACAATAGTAGGATTACGGATAATGAAAAAGATAAATGTGCTAGAGTATTGCAATATGTGTACAAGCATGACGAATGTAGAGTTGATTATTTGGCGGATTTGACAGGTATGAATGTAAGAGAAATACAAAATGTCATCAGTACGCTTAGAGAACTAAAAATTTTAGGTGATGCTAGAGATTTGACTGCTTTTATCAGTTTGGTGCAATCTAGAAACGGTTCAAAAAATATACTAAAACGCTATCTGGTTCTTGAAAAAACACTAATTCAATTCCTTCAAAAAGATATTAAAATTTCCATGCGTGAATTGAATCAGAATATGATCAATGCGAATGTGGAAAAAACCTCAGTAAGTGATATTAAAAACATTCTTAACTATTGGGAAATTCGAAATTTCATCAAAAAAAGTCGCATTCACCGAGAAACAGAAACGTATAGTATTACAATCAAAGATTATGAAGCTATTGTAAAAGATATTGAATGGCGACACCAATTGGCAGTTGATACGCTAGAAATTTTAATACAACTCTATAAAGATCAAAAAGAAAAACAAGTTAACAGCGAAAAGCGAGATTTACCTGTAGGATTTTCTATGTTAGAATTAAAAACCAAAAATGAAGGAGCCGGACTTTTTAGTGCAAGTAAAAATTATGAATTGAAACAGTATGAACGAACGTTATTATTTCTCAATCAAATAAAATCCATACAATTAGAAGGTGGTTTTATGGTGTTTTATAATCGTTTGAATATTAAAGATATCAACGATTCAATTCGTGTTTTTACAAAAGATAATTATGATAAAATGGAGACGCATTATCTTCATAAAACACAGCAAATTCATATTGTGGGCGAATATGCAAAACGCAGACTTCAAAATTATGAATCGGCACTTTCTTTTGTAAACGAATACTTTAGTTTTTCGTATAAAGAATTTTTAACAAAGTATTTTCCGAGGCGAAAAAACGAAATTAGCAGATGTTTGAGCCCGAAACGTTTCAAGCAAATTTTAAAAGAATTAGATACCGATCAAGCTGCTATTGTCAATGATGGAAAGTCCAAAAACATTCTAGTTTTAGCAGGGCCAGGAAGCGGGAAGACGAGAGTGTTGGTACATAAAATTGCAAGTTTATTATTGTTAGAAGATATCAAACCAGAGCAGTTTTTAATGCTGACATTTTCGAAAGCAGCTTCCCTAGAATTTAAAGATAGAGCTACGAAATTAGTACCCGAATATGCGAGATTCATCAAAATAACGACGTTTCATGGCTTCTGTTTTCAATTATTGGGACAATTGGGAGATTTAGAGAAATCTCAAAATATCATTAAAGATTGTGTAGCAGCCATCAAAAGTGAAGAAATAGACATCACTTCTATAGAAAATAAAAGTGTGTTGTTATTGGATGAGTTTCAAGATGTAAGTTTGGACGAATGGGAATTGATACAAACCATTATTGAAAAAGCAGGAAATATAAGAGTGATTGCCGTTGGTGATGACGATCAGAATATTTATGAATTTCGCGGTTCGTCAAACAAACACATGCTCGATTTTTTAAAAACACAGAATGCTACACCATACACTTTAATTAAAAACTATAGAAGCAGCTCGGAAATTGTAACTTTCAATAATGAATTACTAGAAACGATTCCGAATCGACTTAAAACAAAAACACTTTTAGCGACTAATAAAGAAATAAATTCAAATGTTCTGTTGCTACGTTACACCTCAAGATATTTAGAAAAATCACTTGTAGATAAATTGATTTCCGATGATTATGCAGGAACTAGAGCTGTATTGGTCAGAACCAATAAGCAAGCACTGATGATACAAACGTTCTTAAAAAGTGCGGGACAAAAAACAAAACTCATCACAGGATTGGAAGGTTTCCGATTGTCAGATTTGTTTGAAATCCGAAGCTTTACAGAGCATTTAAAAAGTCAAAAAAACGAAGCTGGATTTATTCTGGATACTATTTGGAAAGAAGCTAAGACTGTTTTTACCGAAAAATACAAACAAAGTATACATTTAGAAACCTGTTTGGCGGTTATTTCTAGATTTGAGAAAAGTTATCCCAATCATAAATTACTCATCGATTGGTACGATTACATTCGTGAAATTAATATGCAAGATGCGGTCAATGCGGACAGCAATGTGATTGTAATTGCTACAATTCATAAAGCAAAAGGAAAAGAATTCGATCATGTATATGTATTGTTAGAAAATTACAAATTTGATAGGGCAGAAGCAAAACGGGTTCTATATGTAGCGTGTTCGCGAGCAAAACTCAGTTTACAATTACATTGCAATAGTGATTTCTTTGATGAATTTACAAACAACACTTTACAAACCATCCATTTTAAAGGAACCACGGAACAGCCATCATCTTTTGAAGTCGTTTTGAGTCATAAAGAAGTGAAATTGGGAAGATTTAAAAAAGAGTTTATAATAGATCGAATATCTAGTATAACATCGGGAGATAAATTGACAAGTTATTATAAGAAATATGATGAAAAAGAGGTTTTTGGATTGGCTAATGAATATGGTAGAGAAATTGCACTATGCTCAAATGGTTATGTAGAAGATAAGCATAACGATTTTTCAACGTCAGGTTATCAGCTAATAGCTGGCTCCATAGAATATTTGGTGTATTGGTATGACAAGGACGAAGAAAAAGAGCATAAAATCATATTGCCGCGATTGCGTTACGAAAAAGGAACTGCTTAAAAAAGCACCTTCATCAAGGTGAAGTATTTATTAATTTGTGCAATTAATTTTGAAAGAATATAAAAGTATTTGATATGTAAGGTTAAATGACAAATCATAAAAAACTTTTTAAGAATCTACATTTAAGAAGGTAGCATATTAGTAAATCAACGAATTAACCCGTTTGAATTTTATGTCTTTATAAGTTTAGCAGTTTATGTTTTTATTTAAAAAGTAGAAAAAAACAAATTAACAAGCAACTGTCACAGCGAGCGCAGTCGAGATGCAAAAACCAGTCCGTTTAAACTTTCAAAATTTAGAAGTTTCCACTATCTTTGCCACTTCTCAAAAAAAGAATACAAACGTATGTTTAATAATTTAAGTGAAAAGCTAGATAAAGCAATGCATGTTCTTAAAGGACATGGAAGTATAACGGAAGTAAATGTTGCAGAAACGTTGAAGGAAGTGCGTAGAGCATTACTTGATGCCGATGTGAACTTTAAAATTGCAAAAGATTTTACGAAAAGAGTAAAAGAAAAAGCTTTAGGACAAAACGTACTTACGACATTACAACCAGGACAGTTAATGGTAAAGATCGTGAAAGACGAACTTACGGAATTAATGGGTGGAGATGCCGCAGGAATTAACTTGTCAGGGAAACCATCAATTATTTTAATGTCTGGTTTGCAAGGTTCGGGTAAAACGACGTTTTCGGGAAAACTTGCCAATTATTTAAAAAATAAAAAAACAAAGAAACCTTTATTAGTTGCCTGTGATGTATATCGTCCGGCGGCGATTGATCAGTTGCATGTAGTGGCTGAACAAATTAAGGTTGATGTGTATTCTGATAAAGGAAACAATGATCCAGTGGCTATTGCACAAGCAGGAATTGCACACGCAAAAGAAAACGGACACAATGTAGTTATTATTGATACCGCAGGGCGTTTGGCAGTTGATGAAGCCATGATGACCGAAATTGCAAATATTCACAAAGCCATTGAGCCACAAGAAACACTATTTGTAGTGGATTCTATGACAGGACAAGATGCCGTGAATACAGCAAAAGCCTTTAATGATATCTTGAACTTTGACGGCGTTATTTTAACGAAGTTAGATGGTGATACACGTGGTGGAGCTGCAATTTCTATTAAATCGGTTGTAAACAAACCAATCAAGTTCATTGGTACAGGTGAAAAAATGGAAGCTATTGATGTCTTTTATCCTTCACGTATGGCAGATCGTATTCTTGGAATGGGAGATGTTGTTTCGTTAGTAGAAAGAGCACAAGAGCAGTTTGATGAAGAAGAAGCAAGAAAATTACAAAAGAAAATTGCCAAGAATCAGTTTGGTTTTGACGATTTCTTAAAGCAAATACAGCAAGTAAAGAAAATGGGGAACATGAAAGACTTAGTCGGTATGATTCCTGGAGCTTCAAAAGCAATGAAAGGTATGGAAATTGAAGACGATGCTTTTAAACATATAGAAGCGTTAATTCATTCAATGACTCCTGATGAACGCTCTAAACCAACACTAATTAATGCAAGTCGTAAAAAACGTATTGCAAAAGGTGCTGGACGTTCGGTTCAAGAAATGAATCAATTGTTAAAGCAGTTTGATCAAATGAGTAAGATGATGAAAATGATGCAAGGCGGCGGCGGAAGAAAGCTGATGCAGATGATGAAGGGAATGGGGAAATAATTTAGTTTTCAGTCTCAGTTTGCTTTTGAAAAGCTAAATATTGAATTTTAAATGTAAAAGTACTTGTTGTTGGCTTATAAGTTATACAGTTTATATCCAAATGAACAAATTGACAAAAAACAAATCAACCAGTTTGAAGTTTATGTGTTTACAAGTTTAGGAGTTTATGTTTTTATTTAAAAAGTAGAAAAAACAACTTAACAAGCAACAAGCAACAAGCAACAAGCAACAAGCAACAAGCAACAAGCAACAAGCAACCAACAAGACACACACAACACAACTATACATGATTTTATTAGATGGAAAAAAGGTATCAAATGATATCAAGGACGAAATAGCAAAAGAAGTCCAAAAAATGAAAGATCGCGGAGAAAAAGTACCGCATTTAGCTGCCGTTTTGGTTGGAGATGATGGTGCTAGTTTAACGTATGTAGGAAGTAAAGTGCGTTCTTGTGAGCGTGTTGGATTCGAATCTACAATGGTGCGTATGTCAAACACAACATCAGAACTTGAATTATTAAAAAAGATTCATGAGTTGAACGATAATGACGATATTGACGGATTCATCATTCAACTGCCATTGCCTCCACAAATTAATACGCAAAAAGTATTAATGGCAGTACATCCTGATAAAGATGTTGACGGTTTTCACCCTGAGAATTTTGGGAAAATGGCATTAGACATGTCAACATTTATTCCTGCAACACCTTTCGGGATTTTAGAATTACTAGAACGTTATGACGTTGAAACCAAAGGAAAGCATACCGTTGTAATTGGAAGAAGTCATATTGTGGGAAGACCGATGAGTATTTTAATGGGAAGACGTGGTTTTCCAGGAAACTCAACAGTTACTTTAACGCACAGTCACACAAAAAACATTACACAAATTACGTGTCAGGCAGACATTATTATTACCGCTTTAGGACGACCAAATTTCCTAAAAGCTGAAATGGTAAAAGATGATGCCATTGTAATTGATGTAGGAATTACGCGTGTTCCAGACGAAACTAGAAAACGAGGATATCGCATTACAGGTGATGTGGATTTTGAAAACGTAAGTAAAAAGACAAGTCACATAACGCCAGTTCCTGGTGGAGTAGGACCGATGACGATTGCCATGTTATTAAAAAATACATTATTGGCAAGAGAACGTCATATAATGGCGAAAAAATAATATACTTTATATAAAATAGTAAAAAGCGATCTTTGAAAAAAGGTCGCTTTTTTTGTTATGTTGTTTTGTAGCTAAGGAGTTTATGGTTTCATACGAAAAGTAGCAATATCAACTAGCTGACTTTACAAATAATTATGTGAATATTAACAGCATACTTCCAAATTTAGTTGCTAGAAGATTATTGAATAGCAGTAATGTTTCTCTATATTTATGAAAAATTATTGAAATTTTGAATGAAAAATCTATGCATGTAAATACTAGTAGATGTAACGTTATGAAAATAGCAATAACAATTGTACTCACATTTTTTGTTTCATTGAGTTTTGGGCAATCAAAAGAAGCATATCAAAAAATTAGTGACTCATTATTAAAATTAGGACAGAATGATGAATTGATCCAGTATTTTGATGCAGAACTTAAGAAATATCCCCAAAATGAAAATGTGCTTCGTATGCTTGGGTATGCTCATATTACAAACAACAATTTTGACCTTGGTAAAAAATACTATACTGACGCATTAGCGGTAAACCCAAAATGCGCTCGCTGTTATTTGAATATTGGTCGAATTGCTACGATGAAAGGAAACAATAAAGAAGCACTTAACTATTTTGATAAAGCAATCAATACAGATCCAACAGATGCTTTATTGTATTCTAACCGAGGAAAATTAAAAGAAATGCTTGGCGATAAATTTGGCGCATTAAGTGATCATAATAAAGCTGTAAAAATAGATCCGGAGAATTTAGATAGCTATATTTTTCGTGGACTTTATAACGCAAGTGCAGGTTATCCGTCGTTAGCTATTTCGGACTTAACCAAAGCAATAGAATTGGCGCCCCAAAACTATTATCCTTACTATCAGAGAGCAAGTGTGTATTACGCTCAAAAAAGATTTGAAGAAGCGATGACAGATATCAATACAGCAATTAAAATAGATGAAAACCAATTTTTATTATATACCATAAGAGCATCAATATTTAATTTAACGCAAGAATATCAAAAAGCAATAGATGATTATTCAAAAGCGATTGCTATGAACAAAAATGATTTTGCGTCCTATATAAATAGAGCTTCATCCAATTATGCCTTAGAAAATTTAGATGCTGCTTGTGATGATTATTCTGCGTTGAAATCGTTCATTGAAGATGGAAAAATTTCTGGTCAAGCAATGATAACACAAGTAAATAGTGCAATACAAGATATTTGCGATGCATCAAAATCTAGTTATTATTTTCAAAGAGGAGTTGGTTATTACAATGTCAAAGCGTATCAAAAAGCAATTAATATCTATGATGTTGGATTGGAAAAGTTTCCAAATAACGGAATGATGCTATCCTTTAAAGGAAATACATA
>NZ_JBGCDL010000223.1:0-6642 GCF_045105435.1 Kordia sp.
GGTGGTTTTTCCATTTGCTCTTTGTCCATGCTTTCATCAATCATTCCAGCAATTTTGACATAACCTCCTAAAGGAAGCCATCCAATTCCGTATACCGTATCGCCGACTTTCTTTTTTACAATAGAAAACCACGGATCAAAAAATAAATAGAATTTTTCAACTTTCGTTTTAAAAAGTTTAGCTGGTATGAAGTGTCCTAATTCGTGAAGAATCACAAGAATTGATATGATAAGGACAAACGTTATAATCTGAATAAATACTCCCATTTATAGTATAAAATGTTTATAGAACGCACAAAAGTAAGCTTTTATGATTACTTAAAAAAAATAGCAGCGACCTAAAAATTAGATTTTATTATATTTACTAAAAATGTGTGTAGTAAGGTATTATTTTTCAGCAGTTACAAATGTAGTTTTGTTTGCTGTATTGTTCATAGAAGACTGAATTTCTAATTCGGCAACAGCTTCAATATCAATTCTAACACTGTTGTTTCTTGAAATTAAATCGAATTTAGGATCAATGATAATATCAGCGATTTCAAAATCAACTGCAATTGCAAATTGTTGTCCATCATACGCATGATCAACAGTAATATACTGTTCTTCTCCTAACATTCCCACAACTAAGAAAGGAACATTCATTTCAAAGAAATCTACTTTTTTGCCTGATTGTGCTTGATTCATCGTAATGTTCAATTCATTCTTAGCACCTTGATGCCAAGCTACATCATACGAAGGATATCCTTCACCATAAATCCAATCGCTAAAAAATGCTTGTAAATCTTGTCCGCTTGTAGTTTCTAAATGAGCTTGCAATTGATCTGAATTTGCATAACCATACGCCAATTCTTCATCGTTCAAATAATTTCTAATTCCTTTAAAGAATACGTCGTCTCCAAGTTTTTGACGCAACATGTGAATCACCATTGCACCTTTATTATAGGTTAAACGTGAACTAAATATACGTCCAACATTGTCTAGTTTTTCGTCTTCAACATATACAGAACCATTTCTTGACGTTGTAATGTCTGCAATTTTTCCACGTTTCCAGTTAATGAAGTCTTTTTCGCCATCAAAATGATTTTCAACCAAACCCGTTAAGTAGGTTGCAAAACCTTCGTTTAACCATATATTATTCCAAGAATCGCAGGTTACTTTGTTCCCAAACCATTGGTGTGCCAATTCATGTGCAATTAACGATCTGCTAAAATTCCCCATAAAAGAAATTGTAGAATGCTCCATGCCGCCACCATATTCAAACTCAGCATGACCGTATTTTTCATCTTTAAAAGGATAGTCTCCAAATAAATCTTGAAACAAGTTCATAATTTCAACAGTCACTTTCGTGTATTCTTCTGCTTTTTCTCTCGATTCAGGATACACATAATTTACGATATCAAAACTATATCCGTTTCTTTCTACAGTTTGCGAAAAAACTTCATAATCCGTTACCGCAATTCCTATTAAGTAAGATGGAATTGGATAATTATGTTGCCAATGAGTCGTCACCATTGCTCCACTTTCTTCTTCTGATATTACCATTCCATTAGAGACAGCTTTATATGCTTTGGGAGCAGTGATGATGACATCAATTTGATCTATTTTATCGTTTAAGTCTTGCTTACATGGCCACCATTCTTTTGAACCATACGGCTCAGAAAGTGTATATAATGAAGGCGTGTTGTTATGTGTTGTGGTTACAAATCCGTTACTTCCGTCACTCGTATTTGGAGTTCCTTCGTACGCAATTTTTAATGTTTGAGTCGCATCTTCACAAAGTCCTTTTACAAATGTGATGATGAGTTCGTCGTTTTCGTGTGTGTATTGTAATGTTTCTTCTTCAGTAATTACAGAAGCAACTTCTAAACTGTTTGATAAGTCAAAAACAATAGTATCTGTGTTTTCTATGATGCGTAATTCTGTTGTAACTTGTCCTTTTATATAATGTTTTGCTGGGTCAACTTCTAATTCTAATGTATGTGAAAGTAAATCGTAAGAAGCTGTATGTTCGTTGGCTTGAAAATCCTGTAGCTGTTTTGCGGTATTATACTCTCCTTTAACCACATCGATCAATTCCTGATCCGTCTGGCTAAAGGCGATAAAAGTCCATAAGAAACCAAGGGCTAAGATGGTTTTCTTCATAGTTAATTAGGTTTGGGATTACCAATATAGGAATATTTCCTTTTCAAACATAAAAATCGTATATTTGCATAGTGGTTTTTCGATGAACGCCCCAAAATTAATCGGTGAACTGTAAAATTATCCGCTAAACAACACAAAATGATGTCATTCTTTAAAAAATACAGACTTTTCACGATTGTAATGAGCTGTTTATCAGCTATTATACTCACAGCTTTCTACTTTATGCTTCGCAAGAAAAATGTACTTCCTGTATACCAACCGACTAATGTAAATGTCGAATTAGTTGACAATTCCATACAACATATTAGTAAATATCATAAAATAAATGATTTTTCGCTTGTAAATCAGAATGGAGAAACAATCACACAAGACACCTATAAAGGGAAAATTTATGTAGCAGATTTCTTTTTTACAACCTGTGGTACTATTTGTCCAATCATGACAAAAAACATGGCAGACATCCAAAAAGAGATTCTCAATGATGACGATGTTATGCTTTTATCACACACCGTAACTCCCGAAATTGATACGGTTGCCCAATTAAAACGCTATGCTATTGAAAAAGGTGTTAATGATGCAAAATGGAATTTAGTGACAGGTGAAAAAAAACAAATTTATGACTTGGCTCGCAAATCGTATTTAGCCGTAAAATCAAATGGAGATAAAGATTATAGCATGGTACATACCGAAAATTTTATGCTAATCGATAAAGAACGTCGCATTCGTGGATTTTATGATGGTACCAAAAAAGAAGAGATTGAACAACTCCTAGAAGACATCGAAATACTAAAAGCTTCCTACGAATAACGCTTTTTCCGTGCGGAAGTTTTCTAATACCCTTTTTCCCCTTTCTTCTTCCTTTAAAAAAGAAAGCGTAGCTAAGGCTATGCTTGATTTTTGAAACTTGAATAAAGAAAAAAATTATCACTTTCTTTTACTGTAATTTCAAATCATAACTGGTATAACTAAACTTTTTAACTTATTTTTGCTTCTTTAAAATTAATCTAAATAAAAAGACCGTGACTGTTGCCGATTTACAAAAAGGAGAAAAAGCTGTTATTCTTGATTTTTCAGTGGATGCAATTCCGCTAAAATTGATTGAAATGGGTTGCCTGCCTGGAAATGAAGTAACACTTGTACAAACCACCTTATTTAACGGACCTTTATTTTTGACGATTAATGATAGTAATATTGCTATTAGAAAAGATACTGCCGCAGAAATTTTAATTGAAAAAGTGCTTTAATCCTATTTATTAATGAGCGATTCAACCATAAAAGTAGCCTTAATAGGAAATCCGAACACAGGAAAAACATCCTTATTTAACCATTTAACAGGTTTACACCAGAAAGTTGGAAATTACCCTGGAATTACGGTTGACAAGAAAACAGGAAGCTGCAAACTTTCTAAAACGCAAAAAGCTACTATTTTAGATTTGCCCGGAACGTATAGTTTGAACGCTTCTTCGGCAGATGAAAAAATTGCCATCGATATTTTAAACAATTCCGCAAATGCCAATTATCCTGATGTGGTTGTGGTCGTGACAGATGTGGAACAACTAAAACGCAATTTACTCATCTTCACGCAAGTGAAAGATTTAGAAATTCCGACAATCTTAGTCATTAATATGGCAGACAGAATGAAGTCGAAAGGAATTTCAATCAATATTCCGCAATTAGAAGCTGATTTAAACACCAAAGTTGTCGTCATTAGTTCCAAGCAAAAAACAGGAATTGACGCTGTTAAAGAGGCGATTACGGAGTACAAATCAATTTCCACAGCACGCTTTATTCCCAAAGGAAAAATTGAAAAAAATACCATAACAGATACCGAATTACTGACTTCGTTGTCAAAAGTTGAACTTAAAAAAGTACAGCATCGCGAAACCATTATTCGTTACCAATTTATAAACGAAGTACTTAAAAAATCGTACACGGTTGATCAATCTAAAGCTTCGGACATGCAAGCAAAACTCGACCGTATTTTTACACATAAATTTTTCGGTTACGCCATTTTTGCCATTATATTATTGTTGATATTTCAAATTATGTTTCAATGGAGCAATGTACCAATGGACTTGATTGATGGCGCTTTTGGAGCGTTGGCAGAATGGACAAAAGAAGTATTGCCCGCAGGAATGTTTACCGATTTACTCGCCGATGGAATTATTACTGGCTTGGGCGGAATCGTAATCTTTATTCCGCAAATTGCCTTCTTATTTCTCTTTATCGCCATTTTGGAAGAAAGTGGTTATATGAGTCGTGTCGTGTTTTTGATGGACAAAGTGATGCGCCGATTTGGATTGAGCGGAAAAAGTGTCGTTCCACTAATTTCGGGCGCTGCCTGTGCCATTCCGGCAATTATGGCAACTAGAAATATAGAAAGCTGGAAAGAACGTCTCATTACTATTTTAGTAACACCATTTATTACCTGTTCTGCGCGTTTGCCAGTATATGCAATTCTAATTTCGCTTATTATTCCTGGCGAACCGATCTTTTGGTTTTTTACTTGGCAAGGAATTACCTTGATGTTATTATATCTTATCGGATTTGCCATTGCATTGCTTTCCGCATACATTTTACACAAAACTTTACCGATTGAAAGTAAGTCGTATTTTGTAGTAGAATTGCCAAAATATAAAATTCCATTATTCAAAAATGTAGCATTTACGGTGCTAGAAAAAACCAAAGCGTTTGTATTTGAAGCAGGAAGAATCATCTTAGCCATTTCTATTATTTTATGGGTTTTGGCATCTGTTGGTGTAAATGATACGTTTGATGATGCAGAAACGATTGTAAAAGAAGCTATTGATAAAAGAGGTTTTAACGAGATTCAAGAAATTTCTTTGCAAAACAAAATTATTCGCTATAAAGAAAGTCTTGTAGAAGATTTTATAAGTAAAGAAAAAGTATATACTGAAAGACAATTACAAGACTCCATTAGTGCAAAAATTCCTAAATTTAGAGAAGCAGTTGTTGAAGATGAAATTGAAGGATTGCGACTCGAAAATTCAGTTTTAGGTGTCATTGGAAAAGTGATTGAACCTACTATTCGTCCGTTAGGATACGACTGGAAAGTAGGAATTGCTTTGGTAAGTTCGTTTGCCGCACGCGAAGTATTTATTGGAACCTTGGCAACTATTTATAGTGTTGGTAGTGAAGGCGATGACGAAGATGGAAATACCATTAAAGCCAAAATGGAATCGGAAATGCATGCTGGCTCTGGCAAAAAAGTATTCACATTTGCTGCAGGTATATCACTCTTGTTGTTTTATGCATTTGCCATGCAATGTATGGCTACATTAGCAATTGTAAAACGCGAAACAAATGGTTGGAAATGGCCAATAATTCAGTTGGTTTCCATGACAATTATTGCATACGTTGCTGCATTAATAGCGTATCAATTTTTAAAATAAAGGTATGATTCAGAAGATATTAGTTGGCATTACATTTTTGATCGCAGTTGGTTTTTTTGTGAAGAAATTTTTCTGGAAAAAGAAAACCGCAAAAGCTTGTGGTGAAGACGATTGCGGTTGTTCGTAATGTATTTTTTATCTTAGAAGTAATAACTTAACCCAAATAATAAATTTGTTGAGTTTAATGAAAAATTGAAGCTATTAAAATCAACCTCCGAATTGTTAGCTTCGTCCTCTAGATTACTTGTTGTATATCCTAAAGCACCTATTGAAGTTTCCAAACCTAAGTTTTTATTAAGCATCAACACTAAACCTGGTCGCACTCCAAAAAAGAATGTATTCGTTGTTCTTGCATTTGTATTGTTTACTTCACTTTTTGAACGTGTGTACTGTGTTTCTCCTTGTACGAAAAACGCTAATTTTTTACCAACACCTTTGTAATAACGCACATAGGGAAATACGGAAAATGAATTGGTTGAAACTTCACTATCCATTACTCCATTAAGATCATTTTCTCTTGAATTGGTTGTATATCCAAGTCCTATTCCCAAAAAGAAATCATCACTGATGGCATACGCATACGATGGATTGATACTAAAACCAAAGTTTTTTGATTCTTGTGTTTGAGTTTGCGCATCCAAATCTGAAGTAGAACTGTTCAGCGATAAATTTAAGTTAATAAATTGTGTTCCCTTTACAAAAGTTAATTTGTCAGAAGTGTTGTCGTCCTTTTGTGCATTGGCAAATGCAACCGCTAAAATGAACACAAATACTGTAATTTTTTTCATTATAATCGTTTTTAATGTTTCGTTAATAATTCAAAAATACACAGCATAGCCAAAAAGCTGGCATGTTTAACATATTTTTATTGGTTTTTTTAGCTGAGTTGGAAGTAGACTTTATCGAAAAAAAAGGAGCATGCAGAAAAATAAAGGCATAAAAAAAGAGAGTGTTAAGCCTCACTCTCTTTTTTTAACAAATGTTGTTAATTAATGTCTTAAGTTAAACAACTAAATGATTTCTAAAATTACTCAGTGCTAAAGTACATTCTTTACAAATGAAACGTTTAATAATTAGGTTAATGCACA
>NZ_JBGCDL010000224.1:0-14764 GCF_045105435.1 Kordia sp.
CTATGCGACATTAAGAATACCATACGAAGCCGCGAGCAGTTTCCGCAGGCGCTTCTTGTTTTGGAGGTACATTTACATGTATTACTTCTTTTCATATAAGTCAAATTCTTTATGCGTGAGTGTGTTTAATATTCTTGGTACTTCCGATACAAAATAATTCGGAATGCCTTTGTTTTGTTCTATATAATGATATACTTGCGGTAGTGTGAATTCTCCTTTTATATATTGTTTCACTTTATCGCGTACTTTTTCTTCCGTTGTTAGTATTCGTCGACGCGCTCCTGCTTTGGTTGCTCTTTGTTGCTTTCTCGTTGTACGCATGTCTTTATACTTTTGATATTGTTTGAGCCATTCCACCGTATAGGCAAATCCGCCCTCACTTGGTCGTTTTCGGGTTGCATCGAAGTAGATACAAGGAAAATGTATTTGATACTGTTTTTTGCTCTTAAAAAAGCGTTTCGCACGGGTTATTCGATACACGAGATACCCAAACATGTACAGCTGCGTTTGTTTTCGTGGAATGCTTCCATTTGGATTGCGTAAGTATTCATCATCAATTTGCTCATAAGCTTTATGCCAACTACCGTAATACACATCTTTGCCTTTCCAGATTGGCGCAGCAAGTTTTAAAAACTGTTGCAATAGCAGTTCTCTAAATTCCTGTTTTGACATTGCACCATCGGTAGATTCTGTTGACAAACGACGATTCATATTCGATGCAGAAAAGCTGTAATTGTCGTAATGATGCGCCGTAAGCGACTGTAAAAGCACAGATTTGTACTGAACTTGTGAGCGCAGAAACTCTGATAACTCATTTTTCGGAAAATTTTCGCCGCCGCCTAGTTTGCCTGCGTTCTGATTGGAAGTTTTTAAGGGTTTATCCTCTTTGGTGATCTTGTAAGTGTTCTTGTTTTTGCTGATTTTTTCATCAGCAAAAGAAATTACTTCCGCTTCTTGGGAATGGTTATCAACATTCCCTACTTTTTTTATTATTTCTTTAGTAAATGTTCTTGTATCTACACTATGTAGCGTAAATTTTTGTGTTTCTAATTCGCTAACTTGTTGATTTTCAATAGAAGCTTTTGTGTTATCACGAAACACGAAAATGGCTTCATTTATAAAGTAATTAACAGGCTTTTTTCCACCTCTTGATTGATATTCTACAAAAACACCTGCTTCTCGTAATCGATAAATATGGTTTCTGATTGTATTACGGCAATACAATACTCTAGCAATACCATCTTTGGTGAAATTTGCAATTTCATAGGAATTGGTTTGTGCTTTAGGAAATGCCACTGCAACACCATCAGACAATAGTTGCAGTTGTTTTCTTAATTTGATAAGCTGCTGACTGTACAGCCACAAAATAACCTCAAAAGTAGCTTCCTGCGCTTGTTTTACAGCTTTGTACCTTTTCTTAGTAAGTAATAACATTTTTGAATTCGTAGTTTCTACTAGCGCATTGTAATCGTCTACAGAAAGCTCTTTGTTAAAAGTGTTATTGTTTTTTTGCGATTTAAAATTGGCATTCGCTGTAGCAGCTTGCGCTTTTAGATTATGTTCAGCTACAAAAGTATGTACCCTTTTATTGTAAGCTTTCACTTGTTTGTTTAATGCGCCAACTTTGGAATTGTAGGTATTAATGAAAATACGATACCGTTGCATAGTCTCGCTCTTATCTTCACTAAGGAAATAAGGACACTCAATTTGAGTGGGTCTGTAGTTACTGATTAATTGCATCTAGTTTGCATTTAGCGGTTAAAATATCATACTCTTTTCCGACGCTATACGAATTTTCAAGTGTCTCATATACAACATTGCTTAGGTGTTCAATTGTGTTATGGAATACATGCATTCTATGAATTTTTAAATACTCATTATCAGTTTTACTAACACTGATTATAAATTCTATATGATCTTCGTATTTGTTTATTAGAATATCAAAAAATGCAGGAATCATAAGTAACATTACAAATTCACAAAGTTCTTTTTCTGTAAATCCGAATGACTCGGTATGATTCATATAATATATTGCTGTTGCTTTTGGCTCTGTAAGTTCTTCTAGCATCTGTTTTGTGTTTACATGTGAATTTTCAAAGGTGTAAATACACCTTTGAAATTCACGGTTAGATGAACGATATTCATCCTCTTATGGCTCTTTCTAAATCTTTTTTGCTAACAATTTGTCCGTTAGATAATTCGTCAAATCCACTTCTTGTCATTCCGTTTGCTTGCTTTCCAAATCCTTTATAATCTCGAAGTGTGTGTTTTATACTGAGTCTGATTTTTAATCTGCGTTTTGTTGCCATAAATGGGTTTTTTAAAGAAAAGTGAGTGAGAATTGTTGACTAAATCCCCAAATAATCAATAAGAATATTTTCAACTCACTTTTCAGATTAACTAACTATTTTACTTTTTTTGATCTGAATACATTTGCTCGTAAAAATTCTTCGGCAACTGTATCAGCAATAGGTTTTGTTTTTTTTACTGTCTTTAGAGGTTGTGCTTCTGTAGTGATATTAATACCCAGTAGTTTATATAACTTTGGCATCTCCTCTTGAGGAAGTGCCTTAATTACGTTATATACTGTTACTGCGGTCATAAATTTTACTAGTGATAAACCTATTTTTAAGTTCATTTTGTTAAATAACTAGCATTTATGTAGGATAAATCTTAAATAAATTATGTTATTAAAGTTATATTGCTATATTTGTGATGTATAATTGTTAAAGAATCGGCATTTATATAAAACAAATATTTTGAACATAAAAATGAACTTATATTTACAAATATAACCATTTTGTGTTCAAAATATTGTTTGTTCAATCATTTTTTTCCTAAAATCCCTAAAAATGACTTATATACAAGCTTTAGATTATGTATTACGAAAAGGCTATACAGCCTATCAAATAAGTAAAAAATCGTCGCTACCTATCTCTACCTTAAATAGAATGTTGGAGCAAAAAACTAATCCGCAAGAAAAAAATAAGATTACACTTATTGAGTTTGTTGAAAAAGATATTGAAGATACTAAAGAGGATGATAGAGACGTTTTTCTTGACCGTTTGGAAACAGAAGCAGAAGATAATTGGGAAGATTTGAAAAAACGTGGGTCATTTAAAAAAATGATTTTAATTGAAGTTTTAAAGGTAATTATTAAGGCACAAAATATGGAAGAGAAAAGCAATACCGATCTCACAGAATTAATAAAAAATGCAGACATTGATACTATATCTAATCAACTTGTAGGCGCAAGAAAGGACATGTAATTTAAGTATTCAAATCTTGTTTAATTACTTTTTCAATAGCATCTACTGAAATATTTTTACTCTTATCTAAGTCTGATAGTAATTCTTTTATTTCTAAATCTTTCTTATTTTCTCTTTCTTCTTTTTTTACTTTGTTAATGAATGCTTCTAATAATCTTCTGATAAAAGAGGGATATTCATTCTCATTCTCACCATGATCCATTCTTTACTTGTAGGGGTTTTTATTATACAATTTCAGTTTTAAATATTGGGGAATCTTAGGGATTTCAAATTTACAATAAAGTCATTTAATTATTTTATTACGAAACAAAGATTTCAGTGAATTATTGTTCTACGTTCTTAAAAAAAAGTTAAAGGGGGATTTCCCTTGAGATTATACAACTCAAACCCCCTTAACTTATCTTACATTGGTAGTGTTTAGAATTCAATACTATACATATTTCCATAATCTTTTGGTAATGTTGCACCAATTTCACGTAGGTAGTTTTTAAGCCCTGCTTTTGAAGTGTGACGTGTGATTTGCATGAGTTTCATAAGTGCAACTTCATCTGAATTACCCTGTGATAATAAATGATTATATAGATTGCTAGCTGCGGTATGTCTAGTAGAGTATAATGTATAATCATCACTTAATCCTAACACATTTTTCACCTTTCTAAATTTTGTAGCGAAATGCTTGGTTTTATTTGCTTCTTCGATATCCCAATTAAATGGTTTTTCTTCTCTTGTAATTAGATAATCATTTGGATCGTATTTTTCTAAATTCATTTTACGAATAACATGTTCTAATTCTCCAATAATAGGCACGATTGCTAATGGTGCTGTTTTGGAGCGCACAAATAATCGTTTAGCATCTAAATCGATATCTTTAACTTTGAGCCTACATACTTCTACATTACGAAGAAAAGCATAGGACATAAATTGCATGAATACGCGCAGGTATGGATCGTGTTCATTGAGATATTCTCTGATATCAATAATTTGTTGTTTTGAAAATGGTTTGTTCTTCTTCGGTTTATTTTTAACGTTCTTTATCGTCTCTACATAATTATGTGGGATAATTTCATCATCCGCTAGTTGCGAAAATAAAATTGATAAGGTCGCCTTGTAGTTGTTTCGTGTTTTAGGAGCAACTACATCGGGCTGAACATTAGCTAACTTTTCTTTTTTAGTTTGTGTCTTTTTTAAGGTATTTAGAAATAGGCTTACATCACGCTTTTTTAAATCACTAATGTCAAGATTGTTTAATTTGTTTTGTTCGAGCCAATCCATGAACTTATTGTAATGTCCTGTAAAGGTAGACGCTGTTCTCTTTGCCCAATTTGGTTGTTTTTGAGAAAGCGCAAATTCCATTGCTTGCTTTACAGTATAGGTCTGACATTGACTTTTTATCCGTCTTGTGGTTTGCTTTTTTATAGTTTCAACTTTTGACTGCTCTAAAAGACGTTTATCTGTTACTACTGCATCTTCAAAAGGGCTATATCCTTTTTTAAGCATTTGATGCAATACTTTACGGATGGTTGATAAATAAGCTAACCTGTCTGTTTTTGTTTTTAACTTATTGGCTTCTCCGTAGATTGGTGGCTGTCTCTCTAGTTTACCTGTAGTTGGATTTCGATAAGAAAAATAGACATACCATCGCTTTGAAAGATCGTCTTTGCCTGTATAGATTTTTGGTTCAGAAAATTGTTTTAATTTTTTCAAATCGTATTCAGTTTTGTATTCATTTTTTTTAATTAACTCTAATATAGACATAAAATTGTGCTTTAAAAGAACTAAATACTAGGTAAATACTGGGTTTAGACTACTAATTCCTTGAAATCAGATTTTTATAAAATCTGCGGGTTGCAAACTCGCGCTAGCGCAATCTGTTACTTCAAAGAACAGTATCGTTCTACAATAAACAGATTACTTCACTATCGCTCGTAATGACGAATTGTAGTTTTAGCGTGTTTGTCGGCATGAATTACAAATTCGCACTAGCGATAAATCTAACATTCTAAAAGCGTTAGCAATCTAAAAGCAAAGCGCATCAAAAAATCTAAGAAGTCTATGAATCAAAGATCCTCTCCGAAATAATATAACTTCCTGTCCATGCATTTTGAAAGTTAAATCCGCCCGTAATGGCATCAATATTTAGAATTTCGCCAGCAAAGTATAGGTTTTTCTGTTTTTTACTTTCAAATGTTTTGAAGTTGACTTCTTTTAAGTCGATTCCGCCAGCCGTAACGAATTCTTCTTTGAAGGTGCTTTTGCCATTTACATTGAAAATTGCCGTTGTTAGTTGATTGGCAAGTTGTTCCGTTTGTTGTTTGTTCAAATCTGCCCAACGCGTTTGTTCTTGAATTCCTGCTGCCTGAATAATTCGTTGCCACAAACGTTTTGGCAAGTGAAATGGATTGTTTTTTTGAACCGTTTTTTTAGCCAATTCTATTTTAAAATCTTTGATATTTGCCAAACAATCTTCTTTGTCGACATCGTTTAACCAATTGACTTCTATTTGAAAATTGTAATGTTTGTCAGCTAAAATTCTCGCGCCCCAAGCGGAAAGTTTTAAAATTCCTGGTCCGCTCATTCCCCAATGTGTAATGAGTAATGGCCCGCTAGATTCTAATTTTGTACCAACCACTTTTACACTTGCTGGTGTTGCAATTCCGAGTAAATCTTTGATTCTCGGATCTTTTATATTGAACGTAAATAGTGATGGAACCGCAGGAATTATAGAATGTCCGAGCGTTTCTAGCAGTTTCCACATTTTAGGATTGCTTCCTGTGGTAAATACTACTTTTCCGGCTTGCAGCGTTCCCTGACTTGTTTCTACTTGCCAAGCATCATTTATTTTTGAAACGTTTCTTACCGCATGATTCACTCTAAAATCTACTTTGTATTTTTCTGCTTCGCTCAAAAAGCAATCAATAATCGTTTGTGATGAATTTGTTACAGGAAATATTCTGCCATCATCTTCAATTTTCAGTGCTACACCACGTTCTTCAAACCAACCCATTGTATCGCCACAACAAAACTGATGAAATGGTCCTAAGAGTTCTTTTTCACCTCTTGGATAGTAATTTACCAACTCTTTCGGGTCAAAACAAGCGTGCGTTACATTACAACGTCCGCCACCAGAAATACGAACTTTGGTTAAAAATTCTTTTCCTCTTTCAAGAATGACAACAGATTTTTCAGGGTATTTTTTAGCAATATTGATTGCTGTAAAAAATCCTGCTGCGCCGCCGCCAATTATGAGTACGTCTATTTGCATGTTTGGTGTTTTTGTAAAGAAATACTTTTTAATTTAAAATTCAACATTTAGCGTTTAAAATTTAATAAGTCATAAACTCTTCTTAATTGATTGGTAAAATTTTATGTTTTCTGTGGAAACCTTTATTTTTGAGAAAAACCACGCTATGAAACATACGCTTTTTAGATATTTCCTGTTTATTTTAATGTTTTCTAATTGTTCTGTGAATTACGGGCAACTAAATTACGCTGGAAAAATTTCGAGCGATCTTGAAGAAGTTTCTGGAATGGAAAATATTCCAAATTCAGATAGTTTTTGGATGGTGAATGATAGTGGAAATGATCCGAAAGTGTATGAAGTTAATGCTAAAGGAAAGATTTACAAGACCTTGTATATTAATGGTAAGAATAGAGATTGGGAAGATTTAACGAAAGATAAAGCAGGAAATTTGTATGTAGGCGATTTTGGAAATAACGCGAACGATCGAAAGAATCAAACAATTTATATGTTGTCTGCTTCCGATTTAGCGTCTAAGAAAAGTATTGAACCACAAAAGATTACGTTTTCATTTCCTGATCAGAAGAAATTTCCGCCTAAAAAGAAGAATAGACATTTTGATGTAGAATCTTTTTTTCATCACAATGGCAATTTGTATTTGTTCACTAAAAGTCGCACAAAAAGTGATTACGGGCGAACTAATTTGTATAAAATTCCAGCGAAAGCGGGAAAATATAAAGCGGAATTTATTAGCACATTTAATACCTGTAGCGATCTAGAATGTTGGGTAACTTCTGCCGCGATGAGTCCAAACGGAAAGAAAGTTGTGTTGTTATCTCACAACGCAGTTTGGCAGTTTACCGATTTTAAAGGTGATGATTTTTTAGGCGGAACCGTAAAGAAATACGATTTGGGTCATACTTCACAAAAGGAAAGTATTTGCTTTACAGATAATTCAACTGTGTATATTTCGGATGAAGAATCACACGGAAGTGGCCGAAATTTATACGTGTTTCTACTCGATTAAGTCTGTTTTTTTTGTGGCAGCATCATTTTTCTGTACCTTGATTTTTATTTAACCAAAACTACTGCCATGTCTACACAAATTAAAGGAATTGATATTTCAAAGTCGCAAGGGAATTTGATTGATTCTATTGATACAAATAACACTGATTTAGCATTTGTAATTTGCAAAGCTTCTGGAGGAATTACGATTCAAGATCCAGATTTTGCTCATAATTGGGAAACGATTCCTCAGAAAGGATTTATTAGAGGAACTTACCATTTTTATTATACCGACGATGCGCCGCAATCGCAAGCAGATAATTTTTTTAATGTAGTTGGAAGTGAATATCCATCAGATGCATTGCCTCCAGTTGTTGATTTTGAAAATGGAAGTATTAAAACAACCGATCATACTCAAATAATTACTGATTTACTTGATTTTCTTGATCTTATCGAACAAAAATACCAACGCACGCCAATTATTTACACGAATCATAGTACTGGAGATAGCTATTTAAATGATTCCCGATTTGCCAAATATCCACTTTGGGTTGCAAGTCCTAATGCTTCGAAGCCAGATTTACCAAGTACTTGGAGTGATTGGACAATTTGGCAATATAGCTTTACTGGAAATATTAATGGAACTGATGTTGATGAAGATTATTTTAATGGCGATTTGAACGATTTGAAGCTATTTATTCGTCAAAGTTCAATTTCGAGTTAAGTCAATAAACAAAGCATGCTTATTTTCCTTAGCTTTGCACTTTGAAAGGAAATGAAATGAGCGATATTCAACTGACAAGAATCAACAAGTTTTTAAGTGAAGCTGGCTACTGTTCGCGCAGAGCGGCTGATAAACTGATTGAGCAACGACGTGTTACGATTAATGGTGTTGTACCCGAAATGGGAACTAAGATTGCACCTGGCGATAAAGTACATGTTGATGGCGAGTTGATTACGAATCCGAAGGAGAAACAAGTGTATTTGGCGTTTAATAAACCTATCGGGATTGTCTGCACAACAGATACGAAAGTAGAGAAAGATAATATTATTGATTATATTAATTACCCAACGCGAATTTTTCCTATTGGACGTTTGGATAAACCGAGTGAAGGCTTGATTTTTTTGACAAGCGATGGTGATATTGTGAATAAAATTTTACGTGCACGCAACAATCATGAGAAAGAATATGAAGTGACCGTAAATCATCCTATTACGGCTGATTTTATTCAAAAAATGGGCGATGGAATTCCAATTTTAGGCACATTAACGCGTCAATGTAAAGTGGAACAACTTTCAAAATATACGTTTACAATTGTTTTGACTCAAGGTTTAAATCGTCAAATTCGTAGAATGTGCGAGTATTTAGATTATAGAGTTGTAAAGCTGAAACGTACGCGTATTATGCACATTCCGTTGGATGTTCCTGTGGGAGAATGGCGTGATTTGACTGAAGAAGAATTGCAAGGAATTTACGACTCCACAAATCATTCTTCTAAAACGCATCTTGATAAAACTTAATATTAATGTAGTTTATATTCAAAATCAGGAATTTCCTTTATCACATAATCTATTGAAATTTCGTTTTTAGTTTTTTCAACATCAACTAAATTCAATATTCTTTTTGGTATTGTTAAACTACTTAGATCTACATGTATCCATTCATCTCCATATACTTGAATCGCAGTTAACATTACTAATCTGTCATATTCTTCATTACCTATTTCTTTAAATTGTAATTGCTTGCATAACTCAATTCGGTTACTTTGTTTTATTTCGTTTGAATGCTTTCGGATGAATTGATTATCAAATTCTAATACCGTTTTTAGGGTTTTATATCTTAATTCTTCTTTGTTATTGAATATTAGTTCAGTGTTTGCATTCAACAGAGCTAAATCTAGCTTTATCGTTTGCGGAATCATGATGATATCTTCTTTTAGTTGCGTAACTAAATTTAGCATTATTGGCACTTGTTGTTCCTTTACTAAACCAAACTGCATGGTTTCACTTATTAATATATCTATTTCATCTTTTTCATCGATCTTGTATTTTGAAGCATCTTCAAATACAATTTTCTCAATGTATGCTCCAATTTCCAGTTTTTCTATCAATCGCTTTAAATGTGCACCAGTATCTTTATTAACTTCTAATAAAGTGAGTTGTAGCTCATCACTGCTGTATTTTGTTAGTAACGGCAAAATTAGCATCGCAAAAGGACCTGTACCAGCATACATAATTCTTATGACAGATGATTTTTGTTTTTTAATGTCATTTACGGCTTTTAAAACGCCTCTAATAAACTGTCGTGTTCGTATGATATCTACTACACACAACGCAGCATCTTTTGTATTTAAAGCTATTCCATTTTTAAATTGAATGTTCGCTTCTTTTTTTGATTCGTTTAATTCTAATTTTGTTAACTGTGTCAAAAAATGCATAAATTCTTGTAACTTATCTCTTAACGCTTGATAGTTAATTTCGTTTGATTCTATTTCTTCAGTTACTTTTTCTATAAATTCTTTGTATTTCATTTTTTTGCACTTTTCTCTTAGAACTAAAACCCTAATACATCTTTAAATTTATACGATTGCCTGCGTGAGACTTCTATTTCTTGATTGGAATTTTTAATATTAATTTTAAGTTTCCCGTTAAACCAAGGCGTTACTTTGTCTACATGATTTAGATTGATGATTTGCTGACGATTTGCTCTGAAAAAAGTTTCTTCAGGTAGTTTTGCTTCTATTTGATTGAGCGATTTGTAGATTAACGGTTTGTGTTCTTCAAAGTAGACACGCGTATAGTTTCCGACAATTTCAAATACGGCAATTTCTGAGATTCGAATGAGCCAGCAGTCTTCGCCATCTTTGATGAATATTTGACGATGCAACTCAAATGGTTTTTCTTCGGTTGCTTCTTTTTCAATGGTTTGGATTACTTTTTCGATTGTTTTGGAAAATCGGACTTGATTGATCGGTTTCAGCAAATAATCAAACGCATTGTATTCAAAGGATTTTATGGCATATTCGTCATACGCAGTTGTGAAAATCGTTAACGGAACATTGTCTAGCATTTCTAACAATTCAAAACCATTTTTTTCAGGCATATTAATGTCTAAAAACAATACTTGTGGTTGTGTCGAATTGATGAGTTTAAAAGCTTCATCGACATTTTCCGCCTCAGCGATCAATGCTATTCGTGGATGTTTTTTTAAGAGTTCTTTGAGTTCATTCCGCGCTAAGCGAGAGTCTTCAACTATGATTGCCGTGATATTTTCCATCTTATTTTACAGGTATTTTTATAATGGCATGCACTTCATTTTCCACTTCGTTTAGTGTAAATGTAGCTTTTTCTCCGTACAATAATTCCAAACGCTTTCTTATATTTTCAACGCCAATACGTGTAGAATCGGTTTTTGTTTTTAAGGTTCCTGTGTTGTTGACTTGCAAGATAATTTCTTTGTTATTATCCGTGACAATTAACTTTATTTTTCCGCCGTTTTTTTGTTCTGCTATTCCGTGTTTGATTCCATTTTCGACCAACATTTGTAAAATCATTGGCGGAATTTTTACTTCCAACAATTCTTCATTAATTTGTTGTTCGTATTGCAAACGATCTTCCAATTGTATTTTTGAAAGTGCTACATAGTTTGCTACTGTTTCCACTTCTTGTCCAATTTGAATGGCATCTACTTTGTTCATGTTGAGTGAATACCGCAGCATTTCCGAAAGTCGTGTGAGCATGTCTCTAGATTTATCTACATCTTCTAACATAAGTCCGCGAATATTGTTGAGACTGTTGAACATGAAGTGCGGATTGAGCTGTCCTTTTAGGGTATTTAATTGCGATTCTTTCAGCGAAGCTTCTAAACGCAAACGATCCATTTTATTTCGTTGCATACGCATGATGGATTTAATTGATACGTATAGTATGATCCAAAAGAAGACATAAATACTTACATTAACGGAATTAAGAAAGATGATGTTTCTGTTAAGAACTAATTCTGTTCCGTGAAAGGAAGTGAAGAGTAATTTACTTATTCCAAGAAGTAATACAACAAATACAAACGTTACTACGATGTATAAAGCGATTACTTTTAGATAGTTTTTTAGTGTTTGATTTTCAACAAAGTTAAATCGTTTTAAATAGAGTCGTATCCAAGCGGTAAGTCCAACTCCAAGAATCACGAATACCAAGCCTTCAAAAAGAATATAGGAGCGTTTTACTTGCCCTCCAGAGCTTAAATAGATTTGTCCTAAAATATTTATGCTGATTAATAATCCCCAACCTAAAAATTGTAAAATCCAAAAAATATATGTGTTCTCTTTTTTAGAGGCTTCCATCTTTTATAAATATATGTCAAATGTAAAGAAAATGCACTTTCTCAAGTTTGAAAAAGTGCATTTTTGATTGATTGATGATTTAGAATCTTTCGTTAATCCAGTCTGAAACAAAGTTTAACGCAACAGGAGCAAATGTTTCTTCAATTTCTGAATATTCACTTAACGCTCCTGTTTTTGAGGTTTGAAATAGGTGGTTTAGGTCCTTAAATTCTTTGATGGTTACATCTTTGTTATGTTGTAAGCCTTTTTTAATTCCGTCTAAGTTCAATTTTGGCAATACTTGAAAGTCTTTTTCTCCGTTGATTGCCAATACTGGACAGTTTACTTTTTGTAGTGATGTTTGCGGATCGTATCCTAAGAATGCTTGCATCCATGGAGATGTAATCATTTCTATTTGTCGGTCAATTGCGCTATCTGTCAGTTCTTCTTTTGCTTTTGGTGAAGTCATTCTTGTTTTTACACTTTCAAGCAATTCTTTCATTTGCTTTTTTGACGCTTCTCCTTTGAAGTCTGCACTGATATCAAAAATTTTTGCTGATACTTCTTGAGAAATAGCAATATCACTTGCTGGAAAACCCTCTAATTCCGCAGCACGTTTCCCTTGTGTCAGTAGTACTTCTTTTCCGTCTACACCAGGACCTGCAAGCAATACACAGAAAGCTACTTTGTTGTTTCTTGCAGCAACAATTGGTGCTATTAATCCGCCTTCACTATGCCCAACCAAACCAATTTTATTTGGATTTACAACATCGCTACGGGTTTGTAAATATGCCATGGCTGCTTCTACATCGCTAGCAAAGTCAAATGAAGTTGCTGACTGGAAATCGCCTTCTGATTTTGCAGTTCCTCTATCGTCATAACGCAATACTGCAATTCCTTGTCTTGTTAAGTGATCTGCTAATACTAAAAATGGTTTGTGTCCTAGTAATTCTTCGTTACGATTTTGTGGTCCTGAACCTGTAATTAGTATTGCTACAGGCGGGTTTTTTACACCTTTTGGTAAGGTTAGTGTTCCTGCAAATTTGATGTTTCCTGCGTTTTTATTTTCAAAAATAACTTCTTCAGAAGCATACGGATACGGTTTTTTAGGCTCTTGCGGCTTAAGTTTTTTAGCTTCTTTTTCTCCTTTTTCTAAATTTAATGGAAATGATTGTCCCGCTTGATGAAATGTACCTTTGAAAGTACCATCTTCATACGTTGCTTCGTATTCCATAGCAATGCCATCGTATACAATGGTGAGTTTGCTATTTGTGAACGTAGTTTTGTCGGTAGGCATATCGAAAGCATTTTGCTTTGGACTGTCTAATGTTGTTGTGAACCCATTATCACTTTGAGAAATGTTGAATACAATAGGAAGTTCCATTCCTTGTACTTTTAGCGCACCTTTCCAAGTTCCTGAGATATCTTGTGCCGATGCAACGATGGCGGCCAAGAAAAAGGCGAGCCTCAATATGAGTTTGAATACTAATTGCATGTCTGTCGTTTTTTGATTACGATGTAAAAGTATAACAGTTTGTAGTTTTGACAATCGAAATTATGACGAACGGGAAATAGCATATGGCGAACGGTTTTTTGGGTTTTGGGTTTTGGGTCGCTTTGCTTTTAGCTGTTAGTTGTTTGAAAGCTTCGCTTTAGGGTAAATTGGTTATACAGGTTTTTATATCAAAATGTACTTCATTTTATCAATTTGTTTATTTGGGCGTTCTTAAAAAACTTCCTAAAACCTAAAACCCAAATACCTATGACCTAATTACTTCCAAATATCTTCATATAGTACCGAATAGTTTTCCACTTCTATAACTTCGATACCAACTGATTTTAAGAAGAATTTCTTTCCTACCATTTTTGGGTTTTTGTCTTCTGCTTTCATTATATACCAAGCTTTGTGACTGTATTTTGGAAAGCGCTTGAAGAATTTTGCACGTTGAATTAATAACCATCTGAAAAAGACTTCTGTTTCATCTAAGCTTAATCCAAAAATACATAGTGATTTGTTGAAGATGATATCAATCCACGTATTGTTTTGTACCCACGGATTTGTTTTATTGTTTGGAATATATCCGTAGTTATTATTGATCATTTTGCGCGCACGTTCTACATTTCCCATGTATTCCGACAAGCCAAGTTTGATGCTTCTGTGGTATTTTACCATTCCGTTCATGTACCAAACGCCAAACCCGTCTAATGGCGAATTGAGTTCATTATTTGCATAATATGTTGCCCAAGGATAGTGATCTGTGAAACTTGTGTTTGGAATTCGATGCGGAGCAAGTTTCATAGATTTCGGAATGAGATCGTCAAAATTAGTAGTCAAAATGGGCGCATTGAATGATTTTATATTGTCTAATATTAAATTTTGCGCATCATCTGGTTGCCAATCTAACATTTTTGCTTTTACATCTTTTTGTAATTGTGTGGAAAAACCAGATTGTGTTACATTTTGCAAACCCAACGCATCGTAGAATTCTATGAATGAGATGCCTTCTGGAATTTCATCCATGGGTTCATCAGCGTGTGTTTTCCATAAATTGAGCAGTAAATTATACCACGAAACATTGTCTTTTTGGTAGTGTAAATTGATTCCGTTTCCTAAAATAAAACCTAAATCATTTTTATGATTGAAAAGTAATTCCTTGATTTCTGCTGCGGTTTTGACCATGATTGTACGTTGCGAATTTAGTTTCATGTGAAGATAGCTGTTTTGCAGTGCCTTTCAAAATTGGTGTTTGTATTGAATTCATCCCAAAAAAAATAATTTTAGATGCTAATAAAAGAAAAGCCCTAAAGTGAAAGACTTTAGGGCTAAAATAGAAAAGTGTTATTTTTTTAAAAAATTGCCACGTACTCGAATCGTATTAATTTTCAATAATAATAAATTCACTTCGCCTATTGAGTTGATGTTCGTATTCGGA
>NZ_JBGCDL010000225.1:0-9846 GCF_045105435.1 Kordia sp.
ATTTATCCGTCGAGTGCCGCTCAATATATTTATGAACATGACTGCAGTACTTGGTATGGAAACTCCGGATCACCTGTTGTTGACTTAAACACAGGTGAAGTTGTTGGAATTCATTATGCTGGCGCACACCATAAACACAACAGAATAAGAAGTAATTGGGCAGTTAGGTCCACATATCTCATAGAGCTTCTCCATGAATTAAAAATATTCTGCTAGACTTTATCCATTTCAATAAACAATAAAATCCAATTTTTTCAACTAAAACTAATTAGCTTATGAAAAAAATTACATTTAATAACTCTTCATATAAAAGTAAAATATTAAAAGATAAAAAAGATATTTCTAATGAAAAAGATAATTATGAACGTTGGGGGTTTTATCAAATTATAAACAGTAAAGAAAATCCAGACGAAGTATTTGATGGTGTACTAACTAATTATAAAACTCAGAGGACTGAAATACAACAAAAAATTCAAGAAGTGTATGATACAGATATTGAAAGATGTAATACACATATCAGTTCTATTCAAGAAGACATCCAAAAACAAAAAGACCGACTTCAAACGTATGAAGAAAATATTAGCACTTATATCGAAGAACAAAAAATAATTGAAGGAGATATAAAAAGTCTTGAAGAACGTTTGAGTGAATCTGTAGAAAATCTTGGAAAAAAGAAAGCTAATCTTATCAAAAATAGAATCAATGAAGTAAAAGAGGAACTCGAGGAGTTAACAAATACATTTAAAGATATTACACAACAAAAATATGACATCAATAAACGAACCTATGATGAAAACAAAGAGGCTTTATTAAAAGAAGCAAAACTATTTGAACGAATGGCTAATCGTTATGAAGCTGCTTATGACCGCGTTCAAGAAAATATAACACGATTATACAACAAAGGAATTACAATTGGAGTTTCGAAGTTTTTCCTAGCTACTGGTGTGTCTGCAACTGCAGTATCGGGTTGGTTTTTTTCAATTTTTTCCTCTCAAAAGAATTTAAATAGCGATGGCTGGTTGTTTTTTATTTTAAATTCATTAATGGAGTTTGGAAATGGGATTAAAGACGATGAACCATTTAAAAGGTGGCAATGGCTAATAATTTTAATAATAAGCCTTATAACTATACTAGCAGTAATTGGCTTAGTTGCATGGTGTTGTGAAAAACTTATGACCAAATCTAATAATAAACATGAAAGTTATCAGAATTTAAAAGTACAAGCCAACTGGGAAGATGCCATACAATTCGATAAAAAAATAAAAAGTAATTCTTTCTATAATATGTGGTTACAACTCCTGCCCTATTTTTTGATCTTAGGTATTATTTATATTGTTATACAAGCAGGTAGTAATTTAGATAGTTTAACTCAATTAGATAAATCTTTATCAGGTCAATTAAGCGGAAGTATCTTATCGCTAATGATTGGAGGATTAGTATATGCGTATATTATTAACATAATAGTTCCAAGATTCAGAACAAAAAGCAAAGACTCTTATGAAAAAGAAAAGGCAACACAAACTGCCGTTTCTATGTTGCTGAAAAATATAGAGATTGTCATATTATTCATAGCGCTACTTATCACTTTTTTAATTATGTTTATTAATAATGAACCAGGTACAATTGCTATTATGGGATTTGTAATAACTAGCGTAATTACGGGCTTCTTATTAGGAATCGGACTCCGCTACAAAGGTTTATTAACTACTCGAAATAATATAGAATACGATTTAATGTGGTTTCAAAACCAAATAAAATATAGAACGCGTCCTATTCCTTTATTTCTTACTAGTTCTGAAAATAGATTATTTAAACAAAAATATCTTACGCTTCAAAGAGAATTGATGAAACTATTGATTTTAAAAACAAAATCAATAAGAAACGTATGGTATGCTCCTCCAATTATAGCAAGAGGCAAAACCTATAAATTTTATAATAAATTATTAAATCTTGTAAAAAAGCAGGATAACAGGAATAAGCCATACTTAAGTATTTACGAAGATGTCATTTTTCCAGAAGAAAAATCAATTATTGAAAGTATACAAGGAAAATTAAAGGCTAAAGATAAAAGCTATTCTGATTTAGAAGAAGTTATAAATACGTTACGAGAAGAAAGATCTACATATCAAAAAGAAAAAAGAAAATCAATAGAAGGGCTTATAGAAGATATTGATATAAAGAGAGAAGATATTTCTGAACGCACTGACTTATACAGGTTGCAAATCCGAGATTATCAAGAAGAAACTCAGTATCAAGAAACGGCTCTCTACGAAGGGTATGATTTAGCAAAATGGTTCATTCAAAATAGTTTAAACTAAAAAACAATATCATGAAAGACTTTTTAAAAAAAGCAATTGAATGGTTTTCTAATACAAAAAGTACGCCTGCAAATGGTAAGTTATATCCAAACCTTCCGAGTATGAAAAAATACTTTGGAGATGCTCTAAACATCAAAAAAATAGACCAAGATGCAGAAGTTTCTAAAACACTCAAAGAGTTTTTAGATACGATTAATGAAAACGGACAACAATTCAGGTCTATTGGAGAAGATGATGGAACGTATGGTATTGTAGAAAACTCTATGAAAGATATTATGCGAAACATGGCTTCAAGTTTACGAAGCTATGTAGAAACAATATTTATTGGGTTGAGAAATAATTTAAAAACTCAAACAGAAAGTAAAAAAGAATTTGTTAAAGATGCAAAAGAAAAACACGAATCGGATGCTAAATACTTAAAAAAACTAACCAATTTATATAGATGGAAACCAAAATCATTTTCTTTACCAATTGGCCTTTTATATCTAGCAGCAGGAATTACTATGGTCCTTGCAGATGTCTATTTATTGGTTGGATTTGTTGAAGAAATAGCAAATAATTACGATGAAGCATTAATTATATCTACAGGAATTGGCCTTAGTACGTTTTATATCAAAATATTTTTTGATCAATATTTATTCTTTTCAATAGAAAAATCAGTTACTAGATATAAAAAAGAAAACCTTCCAGGTATTAAGGATGAAAATGAAGCTGATATTAAAGTTATAAAAAGGACATATAACTTTCGCTTTTTTTTTAATCTATCAATATTGATAATATGCATATTAACATTTATATTTTTAGCCTTTTTTAGATTTGAAACTTTTCTAATTCAAAACTCTAAAGCTGCTTCAACTATTACTCAAATCACATTTATCTTTATTTCATTATTATTCCCATTAATTGGAGGAATTTGCGCTGCCGTTGGATTAAATAAAATACAAAATTTCTCGATTTTGAAAACAGCAAAAAATCAATTTGAAGAGAACACAAATGAATTAAGACTTCTACAAAAAGAATTAAGTAAGTTGGAACAACTTCTACAAAACTGCGAAAGCTATGTCAAATGGTGTGATATCAATGGGGATTTCACCAAAAATAGTACTGATTTTTTCTATGCATGTTACCTTCATGGATATGAATTAGGTTTTAAAAAACAAACTATAAATATGGACTTATTTCAACGTGCCAAAGAAATGCGTAAACAGTTTGCCGCTAGAAACTCATTACGCAATGCCCCAACATTAAAAACTTTTAAAAATTAAAATTATGAAAATTAAACTCACAATGTTATTATTAATATTATCGATATTAATATTTAAATCATGTACAGTAAATACAAAAAATGAAAGCCCTCTAGAAATAATTGCCTTTTGTGATATGACAACAAGTTTAGATACAATTAGCATAAAAAAATTAGCAAGAGATGTTAGAAATATGATTACGAAAGTTCCTTATGGAACAGTCATTAACATATATCCAATCAATGATAATACTTTTACTGACAAAATTTTCACTATTCCCTACAGAAATATTGATAAAAGATCTAAAAAGCAAAAAAGAGAAGAAATGGAAACTAGAAAATCTGAGGGTGAAAAAATAGAAAAAATTATTATAGATAATTACACTAAAATGAATAAAGACTCTAGTTCAGAATACAAAAGTTGCATCATTTCAAGCTTAGAAACTGTATATGACATTGTCAAAACGAATGGAAACAAAGACAATATACATGTCGTTTTTTTCTCAGATATGATAGAACAATGTGAAATATCTATAGCAGATAAAATGTATATGTGTAGTAACAAGTTAAATCCAAAAAAAGAAGACTTAATTCAACAAGTAAAAGAAAAATATATTCCAAATTTTAATATAAAAAAACTTATTGGAAATAGAGTAACTGTAATCGTTTCTACCAACTTAAAAAAACATGTTAGATGTCTTCAAGAATCTGAAAGAAAAGCTGTTTGGAAAGAAGTATTTAAAAAAGTAGGCTACTCAGCAGAAGATTTTGAATCTTTTCATTTTAATCAAAATTCAAGAGATGATTGGAGCACATTAGGACAAAACCCAAATGTTAAGTAAGGTATTTCCGTAATGTTCTTTTCGTAGTTTTTTATACATTTTGAACATTAACCAAAAAGAAATAATCATGTTAAAAAACATTTCAAATTTAAAAGGGGCAAAAGTTCTAAGTAAAAAAGCACAAAAAGTAGTAGGTGGAATGAGACCTAGACCTATTTCACAACCATGTGGCGGAACAGGTGGAATACCTATTAGTTGGTCGCAAGATCGTTGCTTTGGTTGGGGAATTGTTTGGTACAATAACCAATGTTATGCATGTTACTAAGATTGTTGAATCCATTTAAAATTATTAATTATGAAAAAAAGAAATTTAAAAGCATTAAAGCTTAACAAAAATTCAATTTCTAGCCTTGAAAGTAATGTAGTAAAAGGCGGATATCAATCTGAAAATGGTTCATGCTTTTGGCAAGACTGTCCATCAAGAGATCCTGATTTTATGAGCGATTGCTATTGTCCATACAATGGCGGTGGCGGTGGTAATAACACAGGTAACTGTCCACAAACACAGGCTAATTGTGGTTCTGGCGGTTCTTGTGATTGGGAAGATTGTTAGAAATATTAATTATTAAAACGAAAACTCATGAAAAAAAGAAATCTTAAAAGTTTAAAACTCAACAAAAAGTCAATTTCTAACTTGGAAACTTCCACACCTATTCGCGGAGGCGGTTCTAATAACAGACAATGTTATTCTGAAGAAAGACCAACCATTTGTTATTGGATAGCAGGTTGTGAAAGTAATCGTAGGACACTTTGTTGTTAAAAAAACATAAATTGAAATCATTAAGCGAGCTTCGGTTCGCTTTTTTTTATGGAAAGAAGTCACCTAAATAGTCTTTCAAACAAAACAGAAACAAATTGTTGGTTTCTCAAATTCATTTCGACGAAAGTTAAAGAACGTTAAAAATAGATTTCAATACATGAACTTTTCTATTTTTGATGCTAACTGAACCAAATGTGTCCTAATGAGAAAATTATTACTGTTTATTTTAGTGAATTGTGCTTTTATTACTTCAACTACAGCGCAAAAACCAGATAAACTTTCCTCCAACCAAATCTACGAGAAAGTACAAAAACTCAACTTTTTAGGGTCTGCACTTTATATTGCAGCACATCCTGATGATGAAAATACGCGACTTATCGCCTATTTGTCCAATCAAGTAAAAGCGCGTACAGCCTATTTATCGCTTACACGTGGTGATGGTGGACAAAATTTAATTGGTCCTGAAATCAGAGAACAATTAGGTGTCATTCGTACACAAGAATTACTCGCTGCGCGTCATGTTGATGGCGGACAACAGATTTTTACACGTGCCAATGACTTTGGATACTCAAAACATCCTGATGAAACTTTAGATATTTGGAACAAAGACGAAGTATTAAGCGATGTGGTTTGGGCAATTCGTAAATTTAAACCAGACGTAATTATCAATCGTTTTGATCATAGAACGCCAGGAAGAACGCACGGACATCACACTACGTCTGCCATGTTAAGTATGGAAGCGTTTGATTTGGCTGGCGATAAAACAAAATATACTTCCCAATTAGGAACGTACGATACTTGGCAACCAACACGTTTATTTTTCAACACATCTTGGTGGTTTTACGGAAGTCGTGAAAAATTTGAAAAAGCCGATAAGAGTAAAATGCTCAACTTTGATATTGGTGTCTATTATCCACTAAAAGGATTGTCAAACAACGAATTGGCTTCTATGGCGAGCAGTCAGCATTTATGTCAAGGTTTTGGACGATTGACTTCGCGTGGAACGCAACAAGAATATGTAGAATTTTTAAAAGGAGATTTTCCGCAAGATAAAAGCAATATATTTTCAGGAATTGATACTTCTTGGAGTCGTTTAAAAGGTGGAAAAGCTATTGGAAATATTTTAGTTGCGATTGAAAAAGATTTTGACTTTGTAAATCCTACTTCACATTTACCAAAATTAATGGAAGCTTATGGACTGATTCTAAAGTTAGAAGATGAACACTGGAAAACGATTAAGCTTGCTGAGATTGAAACTATTATTCAGGCTTGCGCCGGATTGTACTTAGAAGCATCTGCAGCAGCATCAAGTGCCACACCAAGAGCTAATGTAAAAGTAAATATTGAAGCACTAAACAGAAGCAATACAACTATTCAATTGGTTTCAATGACTTCTACAAGCGATCAAAAAACAGACGCAAAAAACTTAGATTTGGCGGCTAATAAAAGAGAAAACCTTCAATTTGACATCAATTTAGCAACCGATAAATCGTCTGCGCCGTATTGGTTATTTGAAAAAGGAACGTTGGGAATGTACAACGTAGCCGATCAACAGTTACGTGGATTGCCCGAAACGCCAAGACCTGCAACTATTAAATTCAATTTAAAAATAGACGGAAAACCAATTACCATTACAAAACCTGTTGTATATCGTTATTCAAAACCAGACAAAGGTGAATTGTATCAACCATTTGAAATTTTACCAGAAGTAACTGCGAATTTTAAAGACAAGGTTATTATCTTTTCTGATGATAAAACGAAAGAAATTCCAGTAACGGTTAAAGCCGGAAAAGATAATATTGACGGCTATGTTTCTATAAAACATCCGTATAGCTGGAAAGTCTATCCTGCAAAGCAAAAAGTAAATATTGAACAAAAAGGAGACGAAGTTACCTTAATGTTTACGGTAGTACCGCCATCAACGCAAAGCGAAGGTGTATTAACTCCGGAAGTATTTATTGGTGATAAAAAATACACACAGGCTTTAAACGAAATTGAATACGATCACATTCCAAAACAATCGGTTTTATTACCTGCGGAAACAAAAGTGGTACGTTTAAATATTGATAAAGTAGGACAATATATTGGGTATATTCAAGGTGCTGGAGATGCAATTCCAGAAAGTTTGCGCCAAATTGGATACAATGTAGATGTGATTGATCCGTCTTCCATAAATGCCGAATCGCTTGCAAAATATGATGCCATTGTTGTGGGGATTCGTGCTTACAATACGGTTGATGAATTAAAATTCAAGCAAAAATATATTTTAGAATATGTTAAAGATGGCGGAAATGTAATTGTACAGTACAATACCAATCGCCGCGTAAAAGTAGATCCGAGTGAATTGGCGCCGTACAGTTTAAAACTTTCTAGAGATCGTGTTACAGACGAAAATGCAAAAGTAGATATCATTGCTAAAGAGCATGCGGTTGTAAACTTTCCAAATAAAATAGAAGCAAAAGATTTTGAAGGTTGGGTTCAAGAACGTGGATTGTATTTTCCAAATAGTTGGGCTGATGAATTTACACCAATTCTTTCCATGAACGACAAAGGTGAAACTGCAAAAAAAGGAAGTTTGTTAGTTGCCAAATATGGAGAAGGAAACTACATTTATACTGGATTGAGTTTCTTCCGCGAATTGCCTGCGGGCGTTCCTGGCGCATACAAACTCTTTGCAAATATGATTTCTGTAGGGAAAGCAAAAATTGTAACGCAACCAGAACTAAAAAACTAAGCCATGAATACTGAAAAATTTGTTTGGAAAAAAATGTATACGATCATTTTGATAGCCAACTTGGCGTATATCCTTTTCTTTTACCTAATCATGAATATTTTTTCATAACCCACATCACATGCAAGCATTAGACTGGACTGTATTAATAGGAACATTGGCCGCAATTGTTGGTTATGGAACTTGGAAAACACGCGGAAGCAAAAACGCAGAAGATTATATACGAGGCGGAAGCACCACAAAATGGTGGACCATTGGTTTGTCGGTGATGGCAACACAAGCAAGTGCCATTACCTTTTTATCGACCACAGGACAAGCATTTAGCGACGGAATGGGATTTGTACAATTCTATTTTGGAGTTCCAATTGCCATGGTGATTATTTGTATGGTCTTTATTCCGCTGTATCATAAACTTAAAGTATATACTGCGTACGAATTTTTGGAGAATCGTTTCGATCTAAAAACTAGAAGTTTAACTGCAATTTTATTTCTAATTCAGCGTGGATTGGCGGCTGGAATTACCATTTTTGCGCCTGCCATTATATTGTCAATTGTGTTAGGATGGAATTTAGTAACCTTAAACATCATCATTGGTGCTTTAGTTATTATTTATACCGTTTCTGGTGGAACCAAAGCTGTGAGTGTCACGCAAAAGCAACAGATGTTTGTCATTTTTGCAGGAATGTTTGCTGCACTTTTTATCACCTTAGATTTAATTCCTGATGATATAAGCTTTACAAGTGCGCTTGATATTGCTGGCGCGAGCGGAAGAATGGAAGTCTTAGATTTTTCATTTGATTTAGAGAATAGATATACGATTTGGACAGGAATCATTGGAGGAAGCTTCTTAGCGCTCTCCTACTTCGGAACCGATCAAAGTCAAGTACAACGGTATCTTTCTGGGAAATCTGTGAAGGAAATGCGTTGGGGAATGATGTTCAACGGATTGCTAAAAGTACCAATGCAGTTTTTTATTCTTTTGGTGGGAATTATGGTTTTTGTATTCTATCAATTCAATCCTGCACCATTAAACTTCATTGATGCATCTACCGAAAAAGTATTGGCTTCAGAATATAGCAATGAATACAAAGCTTTACAAGACAAGCAAGCTGTATTATTCGATCAGAAAAAAACAGTCAGTTTACAATTGGCAAAATCATACAATGTAGCTGATAAGAAGAAATTATTCCGTTTAGATAGTATTGAAAAAACATACCGAGCAGAATCAAAATATTTAATAAAACGTACCATTGATCCGGAATACGGGAAAAAACATGATGCGTTAACAGAAGAATTGGCCGCACTTAAAACGAATCCAGAAAGTGAAGCATACAAAGAGAAACAAGCAGAACTTAAATCATGGTATAAAGAAGCTGCAAAAGACAGCGAAACCAATGACCGTGATTATATGTTTATCTCGTTCATTCTAAAATACTTACCACACGGATTAATTGGATTGTTATTGGCGGTAATTCTATCCGCAGCCATGTCGTCTACAGCTTCTGAAATAAATGCTTTAGCTACTATTACTTCTATCGATTTGTACAAACGAAACTTAAAAGAAGAAAAAGACGATGCACATTATGTAAAAGCAACTAAATTATTCACCTTAGGTTGGGGAATTGTTGCGATTATCATTGCTTGTTTTGCGAGTTTGGCAGAAAATTTAATTCAATTAGTAAACATTATCGGTTCTATTTTCTACGGAAATGTATTGGGTATTTTCTTGTTGGCATTCTTCTTTAAAAAGGTAAAAGGAAACGCCGTTTTTACAGGCGCTTTAATTACGCAAGTCCTTGTAATTATTATTTATTACATGAAAATTATGCCATTTTTATGGTTAAATGTAGTTGGTTGTGTATTGGTTATTTTCTTGGCAACAATTTTACAAGCAACGCAACGGAAAACAGCTTAAATGTTTATGAAAGGTTAAAATAGTTTTTATTTTCAAC
>NZ_JBGCDL010000226.1:0-8148 GCF_045105435.1 Kordia sp.
TAGAAATTTTAATCCGCAGAATGAGTTTACAAAGTACGCCATGACCGAAGTTTCTAGTTTTGATAGTATTCCAGAAGATATGGTAACTTTAACTATTGCATCTGGATTGTACGCTGTTTTTATCTATAAAGGATTGCCACAAGATTTTGCACAAATGGCAAATTATATTTTTAGCGAATGGTTACCAAATTCTGAATATACATTAGATAATAGACCACATTTTGAAGTTTTAGGAAAGAAATATATTCCAAATAGCGAAGATTCGGAAGAAGAAGTTTGGATTCCGATTAAAAAATAACACTAGAAAACATGTACATCATTTCACTCACTTATAAAGTTCCATTAGAAGTTGTAGATCAACACTTAGAAGATCATATTGCCTATTTGAATTTACACTATGAATTGGGTAATTTTCATGCTTCTGGCAGAAAAGTTCCGAGAACTGGCGGAATTATTTTATCGAAAATGACTGATAAATTGCAACTTGCTACCATTTTGGAACAAGATCCGTTTAAAATTCACGATTTGGCTGACTACAAAATCACAGAATTTATTCCGAGTAAAACTTGTGAGGAATGGTCATTTTTGAAAGAATCGTAAAGAATGAAAAACGTATTTTCAATATTCGTTGCAATACTTCTTACTAGTTGTTTTTCTAATACTTCAGAGGAGAACAAATCAATTCCTAAAAAGAAAGCAACCGTTTCTAAAAGACAAGAGAATTCAGTTATTTTTCAAGTGCAAGGAAATTTGAATTATAACGATTTATTAAAAAAAGCTGCGGAAGCAAAAAAACAGTTACTTCTTTATTTTACTGCTTACACTGCAAGGAGTACTGCTGAAATGGAAGATTATATACTACAAAATGAAGCTATTATACAACGGCTTAAAAATGACTTCATATTTGTGCCGTTACATCTTGACAATAGAGAGGAGTTACCCAAAAAAGAATGGTTTTACAGTGAGATAAAGAAAAAAGAAATAAAAACTGTTGGATCTAAGTATTCACATTGGCAAGTAGAAAAATTTAAAACAAATGCACAGCCATTCTATGTTATTTTAGATGCAAAAGGAAATAAAGTTAAAGACTTAATTTATACAAAAGACTTTTCTAAAATAAATGATTTTTTTCTAAGAACTGAATAAAAAAATTTAAAATTACGGCATGCGAATATTTCTATATATTTTATTCTTATTTTTACAACCATAGAAAACAAATTATATGTCAGTCGCAAAGAAACAATACAAAAGAGTAACCGTAAAATCACTGGTGGAAATGAAGAGTAATGGAGAAAAAATTTCCATGTTGACCGCTTATGATTATACCATGGCAAAAATTGTAGATGGTGCCGGAATTGATGTCATTCTCGTAGGAGATTCTGCAAGTAATGTAATGGCAGGACACGAAACTACTTTGCCAATTACCTTAGATCAAATGATTTATCATGCTTCTTCTGTGGTAAGAGCAATTGATAGAGCATTGGTTGTGGTCGATTTGCCTTTTGGAACGTATCAATCAGATCCGAAAGAAGCCTTACGTTCTGCGATTCGAATTATGAAAGAATCTGGTGGACATTCTGTAAAAGTGGAAGGTGGAAAAGAAATTAAAGAATCAATCAAGCGTATTTTAAATGCTGGAATTCCTGTAATGGGACATTTAGGACTCACACCGCAATCAATATATAAGTTCGGAACGTATACAGTTCGCGCCAAGGAAGAAGAAGAAGCATTACAATTAAAAGAAGATGCTAAAATGCTAGAAAGAGCTGGCTGTTTTGCCATTGTTTTAGAAAAAGTTCCTGCAAAGTTAGCCAAAGAAGTTGCTGAAAGTATTTCAATTCCTGTGATCGGAATTGGTGCTGGAAATGGTGTTGACGGACAGGTTTTGGTTACACACGATATGTTAGGAATGACACACGAATTTAACCCACGATTTTTACGTCGTTATTTAAACATGTATGAAGACATGACTAATGCCTTTAAACAATATGCTGCCGATGTAAAAGCAGTTGATTTTCCGAATGAGAAGGAACAGTATTAAATTATAAATGTTAAATGCTAAATTTTAAATGTAAAAGTTATTTAGCATCTGCCAAACGTCATTTCGAGTGATTTTTGAAGAGAAGCGAAAAAAATTGTATCGAGAAATACTTTTCAACGAATATTTTTAGAACTACAAAGCTGTTCTCGATACTTCGGCAAAAACCTCAACTCGAACTGACGAATAGTATATTCTAAAATTGTCAAAACATTGAAAATAATTTCCACTAAAAACAATCTCCAAGTACTCTACGAAGACAATCATATTATTATTGTCAACAAGCGTGCAGGCGATATTGTGCAAGGTGATAAAACAGGCGATAAACCGCTCAGCGATGTTGTAAAGGAATATATTGCTGAAAAGTATAACAAACCTGGAAACGTATTTTTGGGCGTTGTACATCGTTTAGACAGACCCACAACTGGAATTATAGTATTTGCTCGAACTTCAAAAGCATTGCCACGATTAAATGCATTGTTTGCTGAAAAGAAAGCTAAAAAAACGTATTGGGCAGTTGTAAAAAATATGCCACCAAAGCAACAAGATACGTTGACACATTGGCTGCGAAAGAATCCGAAGAATAACAAATCGACCGCGTTTGCAAAAGAAATTACAGGAAGTAAAAAAGCGATTTTAGACTATACTGTAAAGAAAAAATTAGATCGATACGTATTGCTAGAAATTGCTTTGCATACAGGACGACATCATCAAATTAGAGCGCAATTGGCTTCTATTGGTTCTAAAATAAAAGGCGATTTAAAATATGGTTTTGATCGCAGTAATAAAGATGCAAGTATACATTTACATGCACGAAAATTAATATTTACACATCCTGTAAAGAAAGAACCTTTAGAAATTATTGCGCCGTTGCCAAAAGATCCTGTTTGGGACGCGTGTCTTTAATTCATTCAATACAATTAACGAAATTATTTATGAGCGATCACAGTAATAACCCATTAGTAGCTATCATATTTCTAATCACTCTTTTGACTACAATGCTTTCAATAGTTGGATTCTTTATGCCAGAAAAATATCCCAACACTATTGGTGTTTCAATTATAGCAGCTTGTGGAATGATAGCCTTAGCCTTATTTACATTTAGAGAATAGTTTTGAAAAACTTATAAAAAAACTCCTATCTGACCATATTTTTTAAAGATAAATTTTTACTTTTAATCACAACCAAATATTGTATATCATGCGTATTGAAAGTGGATTAAAATTAGGCTTTAAAGATGTAATGATTCGTCCAAAACGCTCAACCTTAAAAAGTCGTTCACAAGTTTCTTTGGAACGAAACTTCAAATTTTTACATCATTCGTATGAATGGACTGGCATTCCTGTCATGGCAGCCAATATGGATACTGTCGGAACTTTTGAAATGGCAGAAGCCTTGGCATCTAAACAATTATTTACCGCGATTCACAAACATTACACCGTTCAAGAATGGAGTGCTTTTATAAATAGTGCTCCTAATTCTGTAATTCCACACATCGCCGTTAGTACAGGAATTAGTAAAAAAGATAATGAAAAGTTACGCGCTATTTTTTCAATGCATCCACAACTAAAGTTTATTTGTATTGATGTTGCCAACGGATATTCGCAGCATTTCGTAGATTTTGTAAAACAAGTGAGAGCGCAATTTCCCGACAAAGTTATTATTGCAGGAAATGTAGTTACCGGCGAAATGGTTGAAGAATTAATTCTTGCTGGTGCCGATATTGTAAAAGTTGGTATTGGTCCAGGTTCAGTATGTACTACGCGTGTAAAAACGGGAGTTGGATATCCACAACTTTCTGCCATTATTGAATGTGCCGATGCTGCACATGGTTTGGGCGGACATATTATTTCGGATGGTGGCTGTGCAACGCCAGGTGATATTGCAAAAGCTTTTGGCGCTGGTGCAGATTTTGTAATGCTTGGCGGAATGTTCTCAGGACATTACGAAAGTGGTGGCGAATTGATTGAACGTGATGGTGAAAAATTTAAGCAATTTTATGGAATGAGTTCTGCCACAGCGATGGAAAAATATGTTGGTGGCGTAGCTGAATATAGAGCTTCCGAAGGGAAAACTGTTGAAATTCCGTTGAAAGGACACGTATCAGAAACTGTTCAGGATATTTTAGGTGGTATTCGCAGTACGTGTACGTATGTCGGCGCATCTCGATTGAAGGAACTGACCAAACGTACTACTTTCATTCAAGTTTCTGAGCAAGAGAACAGAATTTATAAATAAAAAATTATTTCTCCTAAAAGTTATAAAAAAGAGGCTGTCTGAAAAGTAGCAATTTCGTCAAACCGAACTTGATCCAGGATGACGGCTTTTAAAACTTTTAAGACAGCCTCTTTACTTTTAATTCGTATGTATGGAAAAACTGCTGTTATTCTTGATTATTTTTTAAAGCATTGGTATGAAATGTGACCAAACCTTCAATAGGTCTTCTGGTAAAGTTTCCTACTTTAAATCCAAATTCTTTGGCAACTTCTCTAATTTCATTTTCTGAGAAAAACGCAATAGAGCCTGCAAAGTGAACAGGAACCGTTTTGAGTTCTTCTTTATATTGCATAATCATGTTTTGTGCAAATTCTCGGAATCCACTTTTAATCAATTCTAAAATATATTCAGAATCTTTATTGAGAAACATAAATTCTGCAAAGTTTGCCAAATATGCGTTTGGATTTGGTTGTTTATAGAGATTGTATTTGATGTAATCACTTTCTAGATTGTATTTTTCTTCAAACGCTACACGAATTGCATCTGGCATTTTATTGAAATAAAAATCGCGAATAAGTTGTTTTCCGTAGTAATTTCCACTGGCATCATCCATCAAAGTATATCCTAAAGAATTTACACGTTGGTGCAAGTTTTCTCCATCATAATAACTACAATTAGAACCGGTTCCCTGAATACAAACAACTGCCGCTTCTGCTTTGTTATTTACAGTGGCATATACTGCAGCCAAGGTATCTTCATTTACCTCAACAACTGCATTTGGGAAAAAGTTTTCCAACACTCCTTTTAATAGCAAACGTGGATTTTCCGTTCCGCAGCCAGCACCATAAAAGAAAATATGCGTAACTGTGTGCCGATGTGCCGAAAGTTCTTTACTTTTTTTGATGGTTTTCTTTAATTTCTTTTCAGCAAGAATCGCAGGATTTAATCCTTTTGTACGAAGCTTGTCTAATAATTGATTCCCATCTTTGTCCACTGCAATCCAATCGCATTTTGTGGAGCCACTATCTACTAATAAAATCATGGTGTGAATATAAAGTAAATCCCCAAATTTTCGGGAACGTTTTACATGAAGTATATAACCAAATTAAGCACAATTGTATACAAAAATATCAATTGTGCTTAATTTAATGCATACTATAAGTTATTTACGAGTAATGCTAAATCTACTAATTTATTTGAGTATCCAAATTCATTGTCATACCAAGAAATAATTTTGTAGAATTTTGGACTCAATTCAATTCCTGCGCCAGCATCAAAGATACTTGTACGATCATCACTTACGAAATCTTGAGAAACTACAGCTTCTTCTGTGTACCCAAGAATTCCGTTCATATCACCATCGGCAGCAGCTTTGAATACTTTTTTGATTTCTTCATAAGAAGTTTCTTTTTGAAGACGTACTGTTAAATCTACTACAGATACATCAACAGTTGGTACACGAAATGCCATTCCTGTTAGTTTTCCGTTTAGTTTAGGAATTACTTTTCCAACTGCTTTTGCAGCTCCTGTACTTGTTGGAATGATGTTATTCATTGCCGAACGTCCTAATCGGTAGTTTTTCTTCGATGGAGCATCTACTGTATATTGTGTTGAGGTTGCTGCGTGAATTGTGGTCATTAATGCTTCGTCAATTCCGAAATTATCATCTAATACTTTCGCAATTGGTGCCAAACAGTTTGTAGTACAAGAAGCATTTGATACAATATTGTCTGATGCTTTTACGTCTTGGTGATTTACACCCATTACAAACATTGGTGCATCTTTAGAAGGTGCAGAAATTACAACTTTCTTTGCTCCTGCTTGGATATGATAGTCAGCCGTTTCTAAAGTTGTAAAAATTCCGGTACATTCTGCTACTACATCAACACCAGCTTCATCCCACTTTAAGTTTTTAGGATCTCTTTCTGCTGTAACACGAACTGTTTTTCCATCAACCACAAGATTTCCATCTTTTACTTCAATTGTTCCATCAAATCTTCCGTGAACAGAATCGTACTCTAATAGGTAAGCTAAATGATTTACATCTAATAAGTCATTAATAGCAACTACATCTACGTTGTCACGCTTAATTGTTGCTCTAAATACTATTCTTCCTATTCTTCCAAATCCGTTAATTCCTAATTTTGTCATTTGTTTTTCTTTTAACTTACTATTTTGTTTATACTGATAGAATATCAGATATTCTTAATAATTCCTTGTTTATATTATGTTCACCTTTTACAGCTTTTTCAATACTTGTCACCATTACTTTATTGTCAGAGATACCAACCATTACATTGGTTTGTCCGTCTAAAATAAGTTCAACTGCTTTTACACCTAATCTACTTGCCAATACACGATCAAAACATGTTGGTTTTCCACCGCGTTGCATGTGTCCTAAAACCGATACACGCGCTTCATAGTCTGGTAAGTTTTCGGTAACATATTCTGCCAATTCAAAGACATTTTTACCAATTTTATCACCTTCAGAAACCACCACAATACTCGACGATTTTCCGCTTCGGCGACTGCGCTGTAAAGATTCTAATAATCGATCTAAACCTAAGTCTTCTTCAGGAATTAAAATTTCTTCTGCTCCTGCTCCAACTCCAGCATTCAATGCAATAAAACCTGCATCGCGTCCCATGACTTCCACGAAGAATAAGCGGTTGTGAGAACTTGCTGTATCACGAATTTTATCAATTGCTTCTACCACTGTATTTAATGCGGTATCGTATCCTATGGTGAATTTTGTTCCAAAAATATCATTGTCAATCGTTCCAGGAACTCCAATTACAGGAATGTCGTATTCTTTACTAAAGATCATTCCTCCAGTAAACGTTCCATCTCCACCAATAAGCACCATTGCTTCTACGCCTTCTTCTACTAAGTTTTCGTAGGCTTTTTTACGTCCTTCTTTGGTTTTAAATTCCATGGAGCGAGCCGATTTTAAAATCGTTCCGCCTTTACTAACTATATTTTTTACACTACGTGCTGTGAGTTCCATACTATCGGCTTCAATCATACCTTGATAACCTCTAAAATAACCTACACATTTTACATTATAATATGAGCAAGCTCTTGCCACAGCTCTAATCGCTGCATTCATTCCTGGAGCATCTCCTCCAGAGGTCATTACGCCTACTTTTTTGATGTTACTTTGCATTCAATTTTTAATTTGAATAGTAAAGCTAGGAAACTTATTTTGATTTTAAAGTACGCTTTCCACTAATTTTACATTGTTTTGAAATTTCAAACGTTTTCGTTAATAAGTTCTCAGAATTTTAACGTTTTAGACCACATTTTTTCTAGTATTCTTAACTTTTCAAGCGTTGATACTGAGAAGATTTTGACTTTTAAAAACCGCTTTTTTTGTCAGAAATTTTGAAGATATCTTTCCTTTTTCGAAGTTCCTTTTTTGTGTTTAAAAAACTTAAATTGAAGTATGTTTTTACAAAAGGTAGCTTCTTAAAAATAGATATAAAGTGCAAAAAATGATTACTGCATTATTCTCCCTTTTTCTTTGCAGAATCTTTTGCTTTTTTATCTTCTTTTTTAGAAGTTTCCGTTTCTTTTTTGGGTGTTTTCTTTTCGGAATCCTTTTTGGTTTCTTTTTTCAGATTTTTTTTGGGAGTAAAATTAACAAGTCCGCCACCAGCTTGTGTTTCTTGTTCTTGTTCTTTTTGCAGTCTTTCCTCCGCCATTTTCTTTTTTCCTTTTAAGACTTTGTCTACCAATTCTTTTAGCGTGTCAAAATCAACTTGATAGGACAATCCGATTCCTTGTGTAAATCCTTCAATTTCACCAACATATTGTATTTGGTTTTGTCTGTTGAAGATTTTTGCTGTGAGTGAACGATCTTCATTTAAAGAAATTTCTATTTCAGCATCACC
>NZ_JBGCDL010000227.1:0-13499 GCF_045105435.1 Kordia sp.
TCTGACGTCGCTTTAGTCGGCGGTGGCAGTTATCCGCAACCCGGAGAAATCTCGTTAGCACATAATGGCGTGTTGTTTTTGGATGAATTGCCAGAATTCAAACGAAGTGTCTTAGAAGTCATGCGACAACCGTTGGAAGACAGAGAAGTCACAATTTCGCGTGCACGATTTACCATAACCTATCCAAGTAGTTTTATGTTGGTAGCAAGTATGAATCCGAGTCCAAGCGGTTTTTTCAACGATCCTAATTCACCAATGAGTGCTTCTCCAATGGAAATGCATCGCTACATGGGGAAAATTTCGGGACCTTTATTAGATCGAATTGATATTCATATCGAAGTCACGCCAGTTCCTTTCGAAAAATTATCGGAAGAACGAAAAGGAGAAACAAGTGCAGAAATTCGCGAGCGTGTCATCAAAGCGAGAGAAGTACAAACAGAACGTTTCAAACACTCGGAAATCTTACATTACAATGCACAAATGAGTACAAAACAAATTCGGAAGCATTGTAAACTAGACAAAGAAGCGTTGAGTTTGCTCAAAAATGCGATGGAACGTTTAAATCTATCCGCAAGAGCGTATGACAGAATCTTAAAAGTAGCGAGAACTATTGCCGATTTAGAAGTACAAAAGAACATTTTACCAAACCATATTGCAGAAGCAATTCAATACAGAAGTTTGGATAGAGAAGGTTGGTTGGGGTAATTTTCAAGTGTAAATTGTTGAAAATAATATAATCTAAGAAAGATTATACTTTATTTTTTAGTAAATAAACTATATATTAGAGGAGAACTAACCATAAAAAATACTACCATGTCCTCTATATTATTTAAAGATATACAAAAAAATCTTGTAACTGAAACAACTAAAAGAACGATGGATATCGATCATACCAATTCTTCTGTAGGTCCTTTAGTACACATTGAAAAAAATACAGGAGTTATTCATATTACTGCTTATTTCTTAGACAGAGTTTTAGATACTGATATTTATATTCCTGAATGTGTTACGGTTGACGAAAAAGATGGAAAAAGCAGTATAAAAATTAATATAAAAAATACTTCTAGCTTACTAAAAAATGAGCCTAACGAAGATCTATTAAACCGAAAGCATTGGGAATTAAGATTAGAACCAAAAGACGAAGATAAAATTCCTTTATTAGAATTACATGAAATTCAAGTCGAAATTGACTTTAATGAAAAGTCTGGTTTAGAAAAACCAATAACAGCATTTAAAGCTTTGACAGAAATTAAAAATGTTGTAGCAAATATTAACGAAGAAGAAACCAATGAAAAAATAAATAAAATAAAAGAAATACTAAAAAAAATACATACTGTTGGTGAGCCAAGACGTGGAACGAAATTTATCCCACCAAAATAAAATGCCAAAAGTTTTAAAGAATGTAATTTTTTTATGAGAAACACAGATAAACTTTTTTTTTACACATTATTTTTATTGGGAATTCACGCTACGTTAGGACAAAATTCATATACTGATCAATGGTTTGCTAATAATTGTCAATATTGTAAAAAAACAAGTTACTTAGACAAAAAAAGTAGTTTAGCTACCGATGCATGGCATAATGCTCACACAAGTTTTGCCAATACTAAATTCAAAGAAGCAAAAAGGTATATACTCACAGATAACAAAACGAACGATACATTAAAAACATTACTAGAAAAGCATATTTTAATACAGCTTGGTGTCGAAAATGATGCAAAACAATTTTTTCATACCATTGGCAGTACTCAAAATAAAAGTATAAAACAATTTGTATACAAAAGTTTAGGTAAGTTGTATTTTAATGAGCAAAAATATGATTCAGCAATAATTTATTATGACAAATCACTAAAAATTCCTATAACTCAATCGCATTACTTTACATGTGAAATACTTGAAAATAAAGCATATATACATTTAAAAAATGGAGCGTTTGAAACTGCAGATTCGCTATCTAAAAAAATACTGAGGCTTTACAAACAGCACCAAGATTCAATTCAAATAGCCAGAAACTACTCAAACCTAGGAAATCTGTATTTTGAGCAATACAAAGATAAACTCGCCAAAAAGTATTTTGATTCTGCATATACATATTCCAAATCATTAAAAGATTTAGAATTAAAAAGTAACATTGCTTATAATTTATACATGATTCTTGAAGTTTCAAAAAAACATGAAGCTGCCATAAAGTATTACAAAGAGCACAAAGCACTCAATGATTCACTCCAAAAACAAAATGCAATTTGGGAAGTTGCACAAGAAAAAGAAGCCTTCAATATTGCGCAAAAACAAACCGAATTAGACCTTAAAACAGCAGAACGAAACACCTTTATTGCAATTTCAGCGGGAATCCTTCTATTATTCGTAATCGGATTTATTTTCTACAGAAAACTCATCGCGCAAAACAAAAAAATCAAAAAACTAAATCGTGAATTAAATGAAACAAACACAGTAAAAAATCAGTTGTTTACTATCATTGCACACGATTTGCGAAGTCCAGTTGCACGTTTAAAACAGTTATTTCAATTGCGAGCGCTCAAGAAAAATTCAGAAGGCATTTCGTCCGATAAAAATGTGACGCAAATTATTGATGCACTCAGTTTATTGTTAGATAATTTATTGAATTGGTCGCTGAGTCAATCTGACTTACTTTCGGTTCAAAAAGAATGGTTTCCATTGTGGCAAATTATTCGTCAAATAGAACTACAATACCAATCGTTAATTGAAGAAAAAGGCATTCAATTCACTACAAATATTGAAAAATCAGTTTTAGTTTATGGCGACATGGAAATTTTTAAAATTGTCATTCGAAACTGTTTGGACAACGCAATTAAATTCACGCCAAAAAACGGGAAAATTACTATTTCTGGAACAACTGAAAACGAATCGTTCATTGTATTTATTACAGATTCAGGTATTGGAATTCCAGAAAAAATACTCAAAAGTATCTTCGAAATCAAATCAAACAAAGCACAAAAAGATACGACAGGAAGAAAAAGTTCTGGCTTAGGACTCATGCTTACCAAATCAATGATTCAACTTAACGGCGGAACCATTAAAATTCAACCAAACCCAACAGGCGGAACCATTGTCAACATTTCATTACCTTACAAAAACGCAGCATAAACGACCATGGAAAAACTAAACATATTCATTTTAGAAGACGATTCAACTGAAGTAGAAATGTTAAAAATCATCCTTTCAGACGAATATAATATCAGCGGAATTGCCACAAACTATGAAGAAGCTGTGAAAATATTCAATCAAAAAACGCCAGATATTGCAATTCTTGACATATTTATGAATGGTGAACGTGAAGGCATTCGATTCGCAGAATACATACAAAACACGCGCCCAATTCCAATCTTATTCTTGACAAATTCAAAAGATAAAATTTCATTCTCTCAAGCAAAAAAACAAAATCCATATAATTACTTATTAAAACCTGTTGATCCGTATTCGTTGAAATTTTCAATAGAATTGGCTTTTGAAAAATACGCCAATCAAGTTGGACAATTATCGACTAAAGAGGAAGCGACTTTACAATTAGACAATAAATTGCTTGTAAAAAAGGGAAATACGCTCATAAAAGTTGTGGTAAGTGACATCTATTACATTGAATCAGACGATAAATATTGTTTCATTCATACGAAAGATGCGCGTTTTCTAGTTCAAAAATCGCTCAAAAGTTTTTCAGAAACATTGCCTGACAATTTTGTGTCATTACACAGAAAATATGTTGTAAATACAGATAAAATCTTATCAGTTATGCCAACAGATTACACGCTAACACTCAAAAATAATAGCGTTTTACCAGTAAGTCAGCGTCACAGAAAACAATTATTAGACATCTTCACAATCATAAAATAAAACTCTTTTATAGCTTCTTTTAGAATACAAATTTGGGCGTAACCTCCAAAAAAAAATGGAGGTCGGGCTTTCGCGAGTCGCTCTTTTCATTGCATTTCAAGGAGCTCCAACAATCGCTCAATCCCTTACGCGATTTCAAAGTTCAGTTTGTACTAGCAACCAGCAACTAGCAACCAAAACCCATCACTCCAAAAAAAACATCATTCACGGAACAAATATCTTCACTCACGAAAAAATCAGCATCTTCGCTTATTTCACAACTACTTTTACCATGTAAAGCAGCAAAATAATATCACTTTTTGTGCATTACATGGCGAAATCCGAAAAGCCTAAAATAGAGTAGGAGAACCAATTAAAATTAACCATTATGTCAAATTCAGTACCAAATGTATTCCTATTAAATCTTCTGATAGGGGAAAGTATGGCAGGCGCAATTACTTGTAGAATGAACCTAGGAGTTTCTCCACAAACAAAAACAGTGCAAGGACGTTCTGTAGTTTTTCAAGCTGTTAATCCTCCATTACACGTAGAATCTGCTGTGACAGGAACATACAATTACCTGTGTACAAATACAAGTTGTCATATCATGATTATTGTCAACGGATATACCGAAAATGAAAAAGGTAGTCTAAAGAATTTTGAAGCTAGAATCTTATTAGAAGACAACTGGGAAACAGGAACTGCCAATTATTCATTTCTAAGAGATGGAGAATGGGTTACAATGTCCAATCAAGTCGTAAGAGCTATGCCAAATAATGAAATCAATGACTTAGGAAAATTAGCAGAAGCAGCGAATCACTAAAAGGCATTCAATAAGCAACATTACTAGCATTGTACAACTTTCTGTGTTAGTAATGTTGTTGTAAAACTCCTCTCAATTTAATAATTAACCAAAAGCTAAAATCGTGAATAAAACAGAAACAGCACAACAAAGAAAAGCAAGAATCATACACAGTCTATCATTTGCCAGTAATTCTGCATTTGGAGTCGTTTTCCCTAACGAAGATACCTATGGAGAATCACATAGAAAACTACAAACTTTTGTAAAGAAAGTGTCAAATGAAGTATTATCAAACTCAAACACTCAAAAGTACATTGGAGACGATTGGGAAACCGTCTGGGGACCAGTTGTGTACTCGCATGACCAAAACTCTTCGTATGCAGTGGCAGACAATACGATGGGCGTATATTATTCAAAAACTAAAAAACTATTTGTAATCGCAATTGCAGGAACGAACTCTATTTCAAGTTTTGGTTGGATGAAAGAAGATTTTCATGTAAATAAAACCGCTGTTTGGAAAGACATCTCCGGGAAAGGTATGGGAGATATCTCGCAAGGAACAGCTACAGGATTAGACGTTTTGGTACATAAAATGCAAGATGGAAATGCAGATCTTTTGTCGACTTTACATAAATTTATTCTCGATAAAGAAATAACTAGTGCAGAAGTTGCAGTAACTGGACATAGTTTAGGAGGCGCGCTTTCTCCTGCGTTAGCCTTATATCTTTCAGATAAAAAGAAAGAATGGTGTGGAAATGCAACAATACAAATGTCAACCTACCCGACAGCAGGACCAACCATTGGAATTTATCCAACTAAAAATAAATTTAAAGAAACGAATAACTTTATAAAGTATTACAACGACCAAATTAATAATGGGAATATTATATATGAATCAGTTATAAATGATTTAGATATTGTGCCGTTAGCTTGGAATAAAGATGACATCGCTAAGATTCCTAACATTTATAAGAAATATAAAATAAAGGACGCAAGTTTTGGAACAATGGCATTAATCGCTGTTTTTAATACATGCAAAAAAGGAACCTTAAAGCAATATATGTATAAGCACATAAAGGCAGAAACTGTTTCAGGTACATTCAATGAAGAAATAGAAGAACTACTGCCAAAGGTATTTAAAACATTACAACCAGGTAGTATTTTAGCAAATAATTACATACCAAAACCTTTACAAGCTTACATTTCTAACTTGGAAAATTTAATTAGGTATTTTCTTCAAGCAGCTTATCAACATACAACTGCCTATGATAAATTATTAAAAATTGAGGCTTTTATGGAGCAATATTACAACGTTAAAAAAACAGTAAAAGCCGAAGAAATAGAAAACTTTGAAACTACAGATCAAAAAGTATTAATGCTCGCAGGTGACGCGCTAGGTATAAATCTAAATGATTTATCTAATGTAAATTAATAACAGATATGAAAATCTAACATATTTAGTTTTCAAAATATCCAACATCAACTCATAATTGATGTTGGATATTTTTTTATCTAAAAGAAATAAAGCTGCTTATTTATTCATCACAAAAACGTGAATTTCGTCACAAAAGAGGGTAAAACCGTAATCAGGGCAAATAACAATTTTGTAATTTTAAATTGATTTTTTAATTACAAAACCAGTGACAATAACGAAACTAACATATTACTTTCAGCAAAAACATCAACTCATAGACAATCAAAATTATTATTTTAAACTGGCTGTGGTTGTTGGAATTGTACTCACCATTTTCGTATACATCTTTGATCCGTATGACAATTACTTAGCCATTCCAAAATTTGAACTTCCCATAAAAATCATTCAATTAGGTTACGGAGTCAACACAACACTTGTCATTTATGCCTTGTATTGGTTACTCTTTAAAAAACTTCAATTTGCCAACGGCAATCGTATCTGGAAAACTTATCATCATTGGTTATTACTAGTTGCAATATTGAGTATTGCAGGTTTTATTGGAACCGTTTATCATAGATTTATGATGGATGTCGGCGTAGTCGATACAACTTATTACATGCTCGTAACAATTCCGAGATCAATCATGATTGCAATACCTTTATTCATCATCACGGTTCTTCTTGATCGATTATACGCAACACAACAACATTCAGTAACAGCTATAAAATCAGTTGTTGACACCGATGAACTTGTAGTTTTAGACAAAAAAATCATCTTAAAATCGCCTACAGTCAATCAATGTATCGAAGTAATGCCCTCAAAAATAGAATACATTAAAGCTTCAGGGAACTACGTAGAAATCTATTCTACAGGAGATAAAAAAGCGCAATTATTACGTGCTTCATTACGCTTTATAGCGGAACGTATAAAACCGTACAATTTTCTTGTAAAATGTCATAGACAATACTATGTAAACATTCAAAAGGTGCAACATCATAAAGGAAACTCGCAACGCATTTTACTTACTTTAAAAACAACAAAAGATGAAATTCCTGTTAGTAAAAGCTGTGTAAAAATGATTCTTTCTCACCTAAGAAAAGAAATAAAATAGCAAGGAACATTCGTCACAAAGTGATATTTATTGGTCACAATTATTTTTAATAATCTGAAAAACAGGCTAATATTGATAGTGTACTCAAACCTTATTTAGTTTTCGTATTAAATTATAACTCAATCTTAAAATATTATGAAAAAAAAAATGACAAAGCTTAAATTAAATAAAAATGTTATTTCTAATCTTGATAAAATTTCTGGAGGTAACGCAGAAGCTGCAGCCGCAGGAAGTAGATATGGATCAGCATGTCAAGATCCTTGTAACACAGTGCAGAAAAGTTGCGTGGCAATTGTCTGTTTAACTCAATTTGACTATGGATTTCCTTGTTCATGGATTGTTTGTGCTACACCAAAATAACACGCAATTTAATACCTAAAAAACATTTTTTATGCCTAAAATTCCGATTGTAAAAATATGTAATTACACAATAATAATTATGATCTAGTGAGCCTTAAAAGCTCACTTTTCTTTTTGTAACTACCTTTTATTAGTACTTCTTGATGTAAACTTAAATGAACAATCTATACCAAAACTACACGTATTTATAAGTCAGTTAGACAGCGATTTACACTTCATACGATTTTAAAATTCAGATACTATTAAGTACTAATAAATTCAGCTAATCATTCAACACAAAAAGCATTCATTCATCACATTTTTTTTTAAATACTTGAAATAGATGTTAATATTGAAGTAACAATAACAACATAAAATCATTAAATTAAAGAACCAATCAATAACTATTAAAATTTCAGAATTATGAAAAAAAGGAACATTAATAAGCTTACCTTGAATAAGAAAAGTATTTCTCGATTAAATGCATCTTTCGTTGTTGGAGGAGTAGAAGCAGGAGCCGTAGCAGCAAAATTGACATACAATAGAATACTATGTTTTACGAATACGAGTAGAATATGTCCGTCAGAAGAATATTGTCATACTTCTCAGGGAGCTACAGCTTGTGTAGGACTAATTTCTGCTTGCAATGATTGCCCAGATCCAATAGGAATATAATTAACTAAATAATCAAACAAATGAAAAAAAAGAATCTAAAAAAACTATCACTAAACAAAGATGCAGTTTCTAACTTAGAAAATGTAAAAGGAGGAGTGGGAGCACCAGCAAGCCCAGGAGGACCAGTTGCAGTTGGATGTAGTAGACCTAACCAATGCAGTGTTAAGCGTACATGCTCAATTTCATTTTATGCATCAGATTGTTGGTTATTCTAATTACAAACAATAGAAAATCTTAACAAAGTGAGCCTCAAGGTTCACTTTGTGTTTTAAAATGAAAATGACATAAAAACAGAACAATAATTAACTGAACAAATACAAAAATAAAAAAAAGAACTTAAGTAAACTATCATTAAAGAAATCTGCAGTTTCTAGTTTGGATAAAGTAAACGGAGGATTGCAAACTGTACCTATTCGACCAACTAATAACGTACAATGTCGTAGTAGTGTAAGATGGGCATCTAACGTCTCATGTTATATATGCTAAATCCAACATAACATTTATAAAAGCGAGCTTTGGCTAGTCATTGTCGGAAGATTTTTTCTTCCAACAATGACTAACTTTGACTCGCTTTTTTGTTTTTAGTAATAAATAGTTATTAATAATTTTTGGTGTCCTAATTCTAAATAAAATATCATCAGTAGTAAACAAACAACTATTCTTTTAAGGCTTTCCATTTTTTGATAATAGCTTCTTCTCGCATTAAAATAGACTTTGGATCCGTCATAAACTCTTTTCTACGTTCTTCACTTACAGCATCAGACTTCCACCAAGCAAGCGTATCTTTTATAGAATCTTTTAGAGTTCTGAAGCTAAGTCCGTTTCGTAGTGCTTTTTGATTGTTTATTTTTGCAGAGCCAATATGACTTGGTGATGACATAATCCACGGAACAATATAGTAGATGTTATTTTTTTTAAGAAACTCATAATCGTCAATCATAACCAAAGAACTTTCAACAGGAAAGGTTTTTTTAGCTTCCGAGATAAACGCATGCATATTTTGCGCTTCCTTTGGACCAACGGCATTATATGTTCCAGCCTTTTTTTCTTCTGCTAAGCGAATCATCCATTCGGCAACATCTCTCACATCTACATATTGCACGGCATCTTCTTTTTTTCCAGGTACCATAATCTCTCCACCTTTTTCAAGACGAACTGGCCAATGTATAAAACGATTTGTTCTATCGGAAGGTCCAATCATATACGTTGGTCGCACCACAATAGTACGATCTTTACCAAACTGTTCAATTGCTGCTAGTTCGGAATTAGCTTTCATTACGCCATAATCATACTCTAGCTTTTCTTCTTCTTTACAATCTTCTGGAACAGATAAAACGACTTTAGAATCTTCTTTAAATGCACTATTCACATACGGATAATACACTCCTGTAGAAGACGTATAAAGATATACATCACAATTATCTTTCAATAATGCCGCAGATCGTTTTGTCCATTCGACTTTACGTCCAGAATTATCAATCACAACATCCCATTTTCGATTCTCTAACGCTTTTAAATCATTCGCTCGATCACCTATTAACTGTTCTACTTTAGCAAAAACATCTTTATAAATAGACGGTTTGGTTTTTCCTCTGGTAAAAATTGATACGGAATGACCTCTATTAACAGCATACGCAACTTGATGCGGTCCCAAAAAGCTAGTACCACCAAGAATAAGTATTTTTAATTTTTTGGATGAATTTACTTCTGTAATGCTCTTTTCAGACGATTTAGAAATACAACTATATAGAACAGTACTAGAAAATGGTAAAAAAACGCCCGCTTTCAAAGCAGTTTCCAAAAATTTTCTTCTCGATGTTTTGTGGCTCATATCAATTATCGTTTTACGTTTTTAAAAATACTATTAAATTTTCAAATCGCACAAAACACAATCAAAATGAAACCGATCTAACAAGTCTAAAAGTAACACATATCTAAGATTTCTAAAGAGTAAAGCATATCTGCGAAGTCTAACAAAATCTAAAAACCCATCCAAGTCTAAACAGAAATATGTATCTTGAAACTCCAATCAAAATACCTTCAACATTGAAAAAAATTAGCTACTTTCTAATGCTTTGTATCTTCATACAATGTCAGCCGAAAGCGAAAACAGAAAAATCAACTCAAACAACAACCAAAAAAAGTGAAACCGTGAATGTTTCCAGTAAAATTGCAAAGCTTTCCTTAGCTGAGGCCAATCGTTTAGCAGCATTGCCATTGCATTGTATGCAAGAAGAATATCCAAACAAACTCAATCAAACCATCGGTAGCGGCGAAGATTTACAATCGCCAAAAGCATTACATCCAGCATTTTACGGCTGTTTTGACTGGCATTCTTCCGTACACGGACATTGGTCGTTAGTGACACTATTAAAGCAATTTCCAAACTTGGAAAACAGTGCCGAAATCAGAAAAAAGTTAGCTGAAAATATATCCAAAGAAAACATAGAAATCGAAATTCTATACTTCAAAGGAAAATACAACAAATCGTTTGAACGCACGTATGGTTGGGCTTGGTTGTTAAAACTCGCAGAAGAATTACATACCTGGGACGATCCGTTAGCACGCGAATTAGAAACCAATCTGAAACCATTAACTGATATTATAGTACAAGGATATTTGAACTTTTTGCCAAAATTAAATTACCCAATCAGAGTTGGAGAACACACAAATACTGCTTTCGGACTCACATTTGCGTACGATTATGCCAAAACCTTGGAAAACACGACGCTAAAAACGATAATAGAACAAAGAGCGAAAGACTTTTATATGACCGATGAAAACTGTCCAATATCTTGGGAACCAAGCGGATTTGACTTTTTATCGCCATGTCTGGAAGAAGCCGATATCATGCGAAGAGTATTAGGGAAAGAAGAATTCAAAACGTGGTTGCAGGCGTTCTTACCACAATTGGCAGACAAAAATTTTCAACTTGCGCAAGGAAAAGTGTCCGACAGAACTGATGGAAAACTTGTACACTTAGATGGTGTCAATTTCAGTAGAGCTTGGTGTCTGTACGGAATCGTCAACGAATTTCCAGAATATGCACACCTAAAAAATGTTGCAAACCAACACATAAACTATTCTTTGCCAAGTATTGTTGACGACAATTACGAAGGTACACATTGGTTAGGATCTTTTGCAATTTATGCATTAAACACAGCAGCCAATGTTCAAATGGATTAAAAATATAGGGCCAGGAACGCTTGTTGCGGCAGCGTTTATCGGACCAGGAACAGTAACGATGTGTACCAAAGCTGGTGTGCAATTCGGTTACAGCTTACTTTGGGCAATGTTGCTCTCTATTATTGCAACAATTGTATTGCAGGAAATGGCAGCACGCACAGGAATCATTACGCAAAAAGGCTTGGCGCAAGTAATTAAAGAACAAATAGAAAGTCCGTTGTTACGAAACGTAGCAATCTTCCTAATTCTTGGTGCAATTGTCATTGGAAACGCCGCGTATGAAGCTGGAAATATAAGTGGCGCTACATTGGGAATGCAAGTTTTTGGAAAAGACACAGCTGCATTCTATCCAATTTTGATCGGAATTATCGCCTTTACAGTACTATTCATAGGGAACTACAAAATACTTGAACGCAGTTTAGTAGCACTTGTATTGATAATGAGTATTTCATTCTTAATCACGGCGATTTTAACAAAACCAGACATTATTGCCATACTAAAAGGAACATTTACACCATCATTTCCAGAAAACAGTAGTTTAATTATTATTGGACTCATTGGAACAACGGTAGTTCCGTACAATCTCTTTCTACATGCATCTTTAGTCAAAGAAAAGTGGAAAACAAAAGATGATTTGTCAAGTGCTAGAAAAGATACAATTATCTCTATTATTTTAGGCGGAATTGTTTCTATGGCAATCATTGTAGCAGCAACAGCAACTACTGGCGGAAACATTGACAATGCACTTGATTTAGCAAAAGGATTAGAACCATTATACGGCGAATACGCTAAATATCTGCTAGGAATTGGCTTATTTGCTGCAGGAATTACATCAGCAATAACTGCGCCTTTAGCAGCTGCGTATGTGGCAAAAAGTTGTTTTGGTTGGAACGCTTCCTTAAAAGACAACCGTTTTAGAACAGTTTGGGCAATCATTCTAGTGCTAGGCGTTGTATTTTCATCGTTAGAGTTTAAACCTTTAGAAGTCATCACGTTTGCGCAAATTGCGAACGGATTGTTATTACCAATTGTCGCTATCTTTTTAGTGTGGATTGTAAACAAAGCCAATGTTTTAGGGAAATACAAGAACACGCTATTTCAAAACATACTGGCAATATGTATCATTCTAATTACTATAATTTTAGGAGTCAAAGGAATTTATACGGTTTTTAATTAGTGGCTTTTGAAGTTGAAAAGTTTAAATTATGAAAAGATCGAATCAATGACTAATTGAAGTTTATGATTTTATAAGTTGAGAGTTTAAACTATAAAACAACCTAATTGACAAATTGACAAAAAACGAATCAACAACTAATTGAAGTTTAAAAATTGAGTAAAAACAAAAAAGCAAAGCGACCCAAAACCCAAAATCTAATACCCAAATGATACATATCAATTGTGATGTCGGAGAAGGTGTACACAATGAGGAAATCCTTATGCCGTACCTAAACGCGTGTAATATTGCGTGTGGTGGACATGCAGGAGATGTAGAAACCATGCATGAAGTAGTTGCATTGGCAAAAAAGTATCAAGTAGAAATTGGCGCGCATCCTTCGTATCCTGATCGGGAAAATTTTGGACGTATTTCTGTAGATATGGCTTCCGCCGAATTCATTAAAACGATACAGCAACAAATCACAAATCTAGAAGAAATAGCCGCTTTACATGCTACAAAAATTACACATATAAAACCACATGGAGCATTGTACAATGATGTTGCAAAAAGCGAAGAAAAAGCACAACTTTTTTTAAAGGCAATTTCAAAATATAAAGATAAATATAAGCTCTACATTCCATATAATTCTGTGGTTGAAACGATCGCTTTGCAACAAAATTTCAAGGTCATGTATGAAGCGTTTGCAGATCGAAATTACAATGACGACTTAACACTCGTTTCGCGTAAAAAAGACAATGCTGTTTTAACCAAAATAGGGGAGATTATTCCACATGTTTCTACACTTAAAAATGAACAAAAAGTACTGACAATTTCAAAACAAAAACGTATCTTGAAATCAGATACATTTTGTGTGCATTCTGATACGGTATCTGCAATTGAAATTGTACAACAATTACACACACATTTTAATGCTGAAAGCGAAGTTGAACACGCTAAATTTCCTAAC
>NZ_JBGCDL010000228.1:0-2947 GCF_045105435.1 Kordia sp.
CACTCTTGTTATGAAACTTATATTTTCTACTCATATCTTTAAAATACGAAAAGCTACGCTAAAAAATTAGCATAGCTTTTTGTTATGGTTACTTTTTTGCTTTTCTTACTCATGCTCGGCACTAGTGCATACTAGCGCTAGCGTGGGGAATTATTACGATTTATTCTTCATGCGAAGATTCCACTTAAGCGAATGATCCGATGGGAACTGGCTAATCGTGGTTTTGATATGAATAACAATTGGATAGGATTTGATGAGTCGTATAAGCTATGGCTTAAAAACTGAATATGCTGAAAAGCAAAACCGCCCACAAATTTGTGAGCGGTTTTTATTTTTAGGAAAATATAAAATAGTTTTACTTCTTATTTTTTGGTTTATACTGTCCCCATTTCCAATCTTGTTGAACTCCTTTATTGTACATTTCTCCAGAAATAATCATATCAATCCTAGTTTTAACATTGTTTTTAACATTTTTATTAGATTTAATTTCCTTCAAAGTTTTGACTAGATCTTTATTTTTATAATCTATATAAAAAATTGGTTTATTTTTAAACGAAGGACAGGCAATTGAGTAATTAAGAGTTGTGCTATCAAAAATTTCTTGTTTAAATAATTCATAAGAATAATCTAATAATTCTAATCTTTTATCTAATGGTAACGAATACATACTCATCAAAATGATTTGTTTTTTTCTTTGAGACATTAAATTATATTTTAATAGTTTCTTAGCCAAGTCATACTCTTTTAAAGGATCGTTAAAAAAAGACATAAATTTCTTATCATATCTAAGATCAAAATCTAAATGATACTCATCAGTATCTAAGCTTAAAAAGTATTTTGCATAAGGATCACTTTTATCAAAAGATACAACTTCCAATTTGTCTTTTTTATCATCAGAAGTTTTTGATATTTTTACTTGGTTTGATAATTCACTTTTTTTGCTTTCAAGACTCTTCTCAACCTTATTACATTGTGTAAATAAAACTAAAGTAGAAAGAGCCAATAAAGTCTTGTTAATCTTCTTCATATCTTCTTATTGTTATTTTAGTAAATCCTATTCTTCCAGTTTTTGTGTTTACTGTAAATCGAGTTCTTACTCCATTATTACTACCTGCGCTAACAAGAGTAATGATTCCATTTTTATTCGATAATACTATCCCAACATGACCATCTTCCCACGCTAGCGCTAGTATATACTAGTGCCGAAACACAAGCTAAAAATATACAATACCATTATCTAACCAAAGAAACCGATGTCATCTATTTCTAAAATAGTATGATCTTCTTGATAATTTCAAGCACTTGAATACTTCCAATCGATTGGTTTTGTTACAAAACCACCTTCTACAGGATTGTTGTGTATATAACTTATTTTCTCTTGAATTACTTTGTTACTCCATAATTCTATAGGTTTATTATGATGTTGCCAAAACTGGTATTTGCTTGTAGTTGCATTCTTTTTTCCTGCTCGCTCAAAGATCCAAAGTAACCATTCTTGTTATGAAACTTATATTTTCTACTCATATTCTCTAAAATACAAAAAGCTACACTAAAAAATTAGCATAGCTTTTTGTTATGTTTACTCTTTTACTTTTCTTACTCATGCTCGGCACTAGTAAATACTAGCGCTAGCGTGGGGGTTTGTAGCGTTAAAAATATTTTATAGCTCTTCTATAGAATTTACTTTTAGTAGATTTTCGAGAGAATTAGCAATAACTTCAGGCTTTAAATCATCCTTTCTAAATAATACTATTGAATCATCTTCAAGATTAACTCCAATTTGGTGACCTACGCCAGTTGTTGCAAATAATAAATAGTATAAAGGTATATTATTTTCGCTTATTTGCAATGAATCTCTAACTATCTCTATAGTGCTTTTTCCATATTTTATACTATATAATTCATCAACAATATCCTCTCCTGTTTCTTCTAATCCACCATTATACTTTAAATATAATTTTTTGAAATTTTCTGGAAAGACAACATTATATTTTTCTTCTAAATTGTTAATATCAATAATATTAATATTTTTTTCACTTTCTATAATTTTCATAATAATATAATTATTTTCTTCTTGTTAAATATTTAAAATTAAGGAAAATTTCTAATATTCTTACACCTCCATAATGAGGAATGCAAGCTACATGAATAGGAGTTTCTACTAGTTGCATTGTACAAATTCCAGTAACTGGATCATAGTCATCTAGATGATGCCAAGTATAACCTTTTGGTTTTCTTTTAATTCCTGCTAAATGATTAGCAAGTTTAAAATCAAATACATCACTACCTGTCAGTTTAATTTTAACAATATTTTTTTCCTTTCCTTTTATTTTATATAAATATTTCGTTCCTTCAAAATCTACGCTGAGACCATTTTTTGATTTTTCTAATTTTATTCCTAATTTTTTTAAAGCATTCTTATTTGGATTAAATTTTTTACTTCCCTTTGCAGTACTTAAAGAATCAAATATTTTTAACATTTTCTTCTTACTTGCTTCTAGGCTCAATCTATTCTTAGGAACAAGAATTTCTATCCCTAAATCATTAATGGCTTTATCTATTTTCTTGATTTCTATCAATTCATCCAAATACTTAGGGAGAGCTTTATCTTTAGGTAAATTAGGATACTTAGCTTGCGCGGCATCTTCATACTTTTTGGTGTATTTGCCAATTTGTAGCTCCCACGCTAGCGCTAGTATATACTAGTGCCGAAACACAAGCTAAAAATATACAATACCATCATCTAACCAAAGAAACCGATGTCATCTATTTCTAAAATAGTATGATCTTCTTGATAATTTCTAGTACTTGAATATTTCCAATTGATTGGATTTGTTACAAAACCATTTTCTATAGAATTGTTATGAATATTGGATATACTCTATTTTCTGTTTAATTACTTTGTTACTCCATAACTCTATAGGTTTATTATGATGTTGCCAAAACT
>NZ_JBGCDL010000229.1:0-5966 GCF_045105435.1 Kordia sp.
AATTCCATCATTATTCAGCGAAGGCTCTTGTCCTGATATACAAAAACCAATTGAGCAAGCTGAAATTGACCATGTTTCTGATTTGGTTAGTGAACATATTAGGCACACCAAACGTAAAGGAGCTGAAAAACAGTATTTTGAATTAAATAATATCATTCTAAAGCAACTTAATAATCCTTTTTATGACGAGGTAAACTTATGTGTAAACCTTACAATTGAAGAGAATAATCAAGAAACGAAGCAATCACAACCTCTTGACGGTAATCAAACTGGAAATCTCTCAGGGGTATTTGGGAATGGTTCTGATAGTCAAAGTTTAATCACCAATACGTATACAAGCTCATTAAAGAAAAATGATAAACCATGTGATATCACTCTCGATATTAAAATTGATGCAAGCGGTAAAGTCTCTGTAAAACATAAAGCTAACCCTAATTACTTAAAAAAATATGAAAGTAAACGGGATAAAGAAATTAAAGCAAGAGGCTTGAAAGGTGTATCAATTAATGATCTTCGCCAACAAGTTATAGATGACTTTGAAAGTGCAGAAGTTGAGCACGGTTTCTTAGCTCGTTTTATACAGGGAGCTAAAGCATTCTTTAATGAAAATATTGGAGCTTATATAGAAGCTATACAAGCCACTCAAAAGGTTGTTGTTCATGTTTGGGATGAAGGAAAGATTAATGAAGGAATGTGGCATTCTACAGGGGAAGATAAAAAAGAATATGATAAGTTCCCATCATATATGCACTTAAATCCAACAATTGGAGGTGTAACTGATGGTGTAATTGATGAGATTTTGAGTATCCCGATGGCAATAAAAAGTATCTATGGGATAGCTACAGATGAGAAGCAACGAGAAGCTTTAGGAAAACTATTCACAAAAGAAGGTTTCAATCAAATGATTCAAAGCCTTTCTAGTGAAGTTGACAAAATCAAAAATGATCCAGAATTATTACAACATTTTTCAGGTAAGACAACTATTTCAGTAGCGGCTATGGTTTTTGGAGTTGGTGTTGTTATTAAATTAGGAAAGCTTGAAGAGGTATTAGATGTTGCTACTGATGGGTTGAAAAAAATAACAAACTCAAAGGTACTTGGAGTTTTAGAGGATTTGAGAAAGGCAAATAGATATAAGCCAGAAATTTTAAAAGCTATTGAAGATTTCATTAAAAAAATAGATACAAAAGTTTTGGATAAATTAGCAGATGCTCCAGGTTTCGATCAGGTATTAAAGGATATGGCTCAACACTGGAAAAAATTTCATGGTGGTAAATTCGCTTTGCAATTTGCTAGTGAACAAATCAAGAATGGTAAAATCTTGAAATTTGAAGTAAGCGATCTTTCTAATGATTTAAGAAGAATTTACGATGTAGTAATTGATGAAGGAAATAATGTTCTAAGAAAGTTAGAACTAAAAAGCTGGAAAGGCTTTTATCCTGACAGCATCAAAAAACAATTTACTAAGGACTTAGTAAAAATGGATGAATTGGGAGATATACAGTGGATATTCAATAAGAAAGGAGTAAATCAAACCTTATCTGAGCTAAAAGAAAACGTCATGAAATCTTTAAAAAAAGCAGATGGTACACCTATTGATGAACTTAACATCATAACTGTAGATCAAGTCAAAAAACTTTTCCCAGAGAAAAAAGATTTAGATGCATTAAATGAATTTATTGATATTGGTGGAAGTCATCAACAATTTTTACTAGATAAATTAAATGAAGATGTTATTTTTGATAAAATATTTGAAATCGTTGACGTAATAGAATAGATATATGTATAAATTAGAAACAGTATTAAAAGGCATAGGTGGACAAAGAAATTTTCTTAGAAATTGCTTAGTTACAGATATACCCAATGAGAAAAAAATAAAAGTAATAAATTTAGACTCTTTTAAAGAAAAATGGGAGTTGTCTCACGGGCATTATTTTTATCATGTATACAATGACGAAATCATAGCCGACAATCTAAGTTTTTATAATTTAGATAAAGAATTAACTTTTTCAAATCCATTTGATTACAAGCTAAATATTTCTAGTCACAATGAGAATGGGATTTCTATCTTACGACAAATTCTTAAATGGGAAAAAATAGGAACAAAATATAATATCACTTCTCAGCACCATATTTTTGACTTAAATAATAAAAAATTTATAAAAGAAAATCTAACGGAATTACCAGGAGGATCGGCAGATTTTATAAAAGATAATTTATTAGTATATGGACATAAACAAAGTAAATTAATCATTTATGATTATGAACAAGAAAAAATAATTTGGGAAAAAGACTTTGCTGAAGAATGTACATATAAAGACCCTATTAGTTTAACTGAAAAATGGCACAAAGGAGAAATATCAAACTTATACGAGTATAGTAATGATAAGTTTATCATTACTACTAAATATATTACATTTTGCCTTGATATTAAAAAAAGAGAACAGCTTTGGAAAAGCAATAACTATGGTGCTTATATTATTTTAAATGATATTGCTTTTGCCTATACTAATGGAGGTTCTATTGCCAAAATAGACTTGAAAACAGGAGAAATTATAAGTAATCAAGGGGAGTATTTTACTCTCCCTGATTTACCTCCTGTAAATCATGAACGTTTAGGTGAAATACATATCAGTGCTTCTGGAAGCAAAATGGTATTTCACGATAATTCTTTATGGTATCTCATACATTCAAATGGGTATTCATTCATAGTCAAAATAAATCCTGAAACCTTTGATTATGAGTGGATACATCAAATTGATACTATTGATGAAGTTAAAGATATCAGGTTTTATAAAGACAAAATGTATCTTTATGACATTGGAAATAAATTGCACGTATACCTGAAAGTGTAAAAAACATTTCAATTTTTCAACGATTATATGAGGCTAAAGTTTTTAACAAAAAGAGATAATGAAATTCCACTGTACTTTGGAAATAATGACAATTTCATCCTCAATATTGAGAGTCAATTAGTATACAAAACCACTGATTTCAAAAATAAAATCTGGGAAATTGGAGGTGTTAGTGGAAAGGCTCTTATGGATGGTTTTTATTGTGTAGTATTTGCAAATGAAAATGAAATTGCCTTCGTAGATCGCATGACAGGTGAAGTTATTGATATAGAAAATTATTCACTTATTCAAGCTGACGAGACAAGAGATGGAGAGCTTTCTTCTAGATTATTATGCTTTAGAACAGTAGAAAAAATTGATGATTTGGAATTGAAAGATGTTGGGTTTCTTAATTTAAAGGAAGATTATTTTGAAATCATAAAAGAAAAATTTGCTTTTGAAACAATCGTCGCTCACGGAGAAAATTTTATTGTAAAGCAAAAAGATAAAATTATATATTTTGACTCAAAATTGAGTGATGAAATTTGTTGTTTTTCTTTGACAGAACTTCCTTTAGTGATTAAAAGTAAAAATGCTTTAGTAGAGATACTGGGAATATATAGTAATACACTATGGCTACACTTTAAAGGACTACAGCTAATAGGCTTAGACTTAAACAAATCAGAAATTAAATTTAATTCATGTGATGTTTTACTTGGAGGAGAAACATTTGGTAATAACTTTCTGGATAAAGAAAATGGCTTAATTAAGATACTGGCAAATAATATTTATAGAGAATTTGACCTTCACCACTTAATCATTACTAAAAACACAGAAATAAAGCAAGATTTTTATATTAGTAATTCGACTCACATTATTGGGGATGATAACTTGTATTTTACCGCTCGATTGGAAAAAGGTTTCACAAATATATTTGGTGTTTTTGACACGGTAAAATGTGAAATATTAATATATAAAAAAGTAGATTTCACTATAGCCACTAATAGTATATATAGTTCATTATATGCAAGTAAATCCTGTATAGCCGTATTGGATAAAGAAAATAGCCTATATATATATTTAAAAGAAATTCAATGAAAAGAGAAGAACTAATAGAACTTGGAAAAAAAATAGTAGCCTGTGAAGGTGCGGAAGAAGAAATCGATTTACTTTACGAGGAATTTAATAAAAATGTTCCAGACCCTGACGGTGCAAATTTATTTTTTTACCCAGAAAATTATAATGCTAGAAAAGATAATATAGCTGACTATAATCCTTCAATAGAGGATGTAGTTGATAAAGCATTAGCTTATAAGGCTATTCAATTATAATATAGTAGCTTGTAGATCTATAGAAATTAAGAAAGCCACTCAATCGAGTGGCTTTCTTATTAAAGCTATTTTCATTTAGAGCTGAAACTCCATCAACTGCTTTTCAAGTTGTGCTTTTCGTTCTTCGAGCGTTTGTTGCAACTGCTCTGCAATGAGATTAATTAATGTACTATTGGTGGTTTTGAACTCTAATCCCGATGCGTCTCTTAAATAGAAGGTGCAAGATTCACTGCTATTGTAATTAAAGCGTGTGAGGTTTGAGAGTGGAATAGCAACAAAAAATTGGACAAAAAGTTAAGGGAGTTATGCTGCTAATTTTTGATTTTCCATATCCTGTTCAAATTCTTCAATAGATCTTAATCCTAAATATGAATGTAATCTTCTTTTGTTATACCAAGTTTCTATCCATTTAAAGATTGATACTTCAGCTTGAGATCTGCTACCATATTTATGATGATATACCCATTCCACCTTTAGAGATTTAAAGAAAGATTCTGCTACTGCATTATCCCAACAATTCCCTTTTCTACTCATAGATTGCTTCACAAGCCCTTTATAACTTTTAAGAACAGTAGTGAATAGATTACTTGCATATTGTGAACCTCTATCTGAATGAAAAATCAATTCCTGTGTTATTTTAATATTCTTAGCAGCCATATGCCAAGCAGGTATAATAGTATTCTCAGTACTTAAATCATTACTCATAGCCCAGCCAATGACTTTTCTGTTGAACAAATCAATGATTACAGTTAAATACAACCAACCTTTGCTGGTGTGTATATAGGTAATATCAGACACCCATACTTGATTTTTTCTATGGACTTTAAAATCTTGATCTAATAGATTAGGTGCTACAGGATACTTATGATTGCTATCTGTTGTAATTTTAAACTTATGTTTACGTTTTACAATTAGATTAAGTTCTCGCATCAATCTTGCTATTTTACGTTTAGATACATAATGACCATATTTTTCTAATTCAGCTTTCATTCTTTCTGCTCCATAGCTTTGATAACTATATTCAAAAATATGTTTGATGAAATAAATAATAGAATGATTGTTTAACCATCGTTTTGATGGATATTTACTCAACCAACTATAATAACTACTCCTACTTACTTCTAATACTTTACACATCTTCTCAACTGGAAACTTCAATTTATGGTGCTTTATAAATCTATATTTGTCCTGTCGCTCTTGGAGAAGATGCTCACCGCTTTTTTTAATATTTCATTCTCTAAGCGACTCTCTCGTAATTGTTTCTTTAGTTTGGCTATTTCTTTTTGATCATCTGTTTGCTTTGGGGTTCCTCGTCCTGGAAAACTGTTTTTACCATATTCGTTATACTCTTTTCGCCAACGATGCAATACTGATGTTGATAATCCTAATTCTCGACAGGTTTCTTCTACATTACCCTTTTGATGGCTTAATGCTACTGCTTTGCGTTTAAATGACTCTGTGTAAGTCTTTCGTTTTTTTGACATCTTTTCAAAGTTAAGTTAATTAATAATTTAATCTCTTAACTCTATGTCCAATCAAATGTAAACATTCCACGTTATAAATTGCATCATTTCGATACAAGTTATCCCAGCATTTGTTTTACCTATGTTTTACCCTTGAAACTAAAAAAGGCTTCACATTTCTGTGAAGCCTTGATTTACTTAGTAGCGGGAACTGGACTCGAACCAGTGACCTTCGGGTTATGAGCCCGACGAGCTACCTACTGCTCTATCCCGCGATATTGGACTGCAAATATACAATCATTTTCCATTCCACCAACAAAAAAATGATTTTTTTATTG
>NZ_JBGCDL010000230.1:0-6768 GCF_045105435.1 Kordia sp.
CACAAAGAAGACGAAACACTTATGATGCCAATTAACGACCTTATGGGAAGTTATATGCACATGTTAATGAATCGTTTATTCAAGTCTAAAAACCGTATTCACGAAATGGTATGTTACGATTTCTTATATCGTTACTACAAATCCATGATTGCGCGTAAAAAGCACATGAACAAAAATAAAAACAAGCAGAAGTAAATTTCTGAGCTTGTAAAATTTTAAAAAAAGTCTAGTTATACGCTAGACTTTTTTTATTATAAATCGTTGAAAAAAAACCTATAAAGCTTTTCCTACTTATTTTTTTTCTCCACATAAAACCGTTATACTTGTATAGATTGATCGTCATAAACTCTCAGTTCATGCAGTATAAAAAAACCTTTTTCCTCCTACTCAGTATCCTTACTCTTCTGTGTTCGCTTTCGCTGAATGCACAAACAGATTCCTTACAGGGAAAATCGTATGAGGAGTTGATAAAGTTGCACGAAAGCACACTATTTAAAAATCCTACTGATTCCAAAACATATGCATTAGCTGCTTATAAAATAGCTCAAAAAGAAAATGACTCACGCAAAACAGCATACGCTATTTATCATATTGCCTATGCTAATAGTTATATTCCTTTAAACAATGAAGCATTAAAAGGAATTGAAAACTCCATAAGCATTGCAAAAAAATTTAATGATAATTTATTGCTCTTTAAAAATCACAATCTAAGAGCTAATATATTTACAAACATAGGAAAAGAGTCTGAAGCAATAGACGAATACGGAGTAGCCAAGCAATATGCCATTTTAACTGATAATCCACTAAATAAAATTGTGGTTTCATTAAACATTGCTTATGTAAAAAAAGTACATGAAAATCATAGTGGTGCTATTGAATTATTCAAGGAAAACTTAAACATTCTCAATACACTCAAAACATCTGATCCAAAACAAGAAACCTATAAAAAGCAAGCACTTTTCAACATTGCAGATTGTTATTTGAGGATTAAAAATCCAAAAGAAGCAAAAAAATATAACGACTTAGCAATAGAAATGTTAAGAAATGAAGAAGCATCAATGTTTTACAATTTGCTTTTAATGAATGAAGCTATCATAAATTATCAAATGAAAGAATTTGATAAAGCTATTGAGATTTCTAAAAAAGCAATAAGTTATTATACAAGCATCAATAGTGAAGATCAATTAATAACACCTTATTTCTATTTAGGAAAAAGTAATTATCAGTTAAAAAACCATAAAGATGCTATTCAATATTTGGAAAAAGTGAATGCAATCATTGCAAAATATAAAATTGTTTATAGTGATCAAAAAGAAGGGTATGAAATATTATATAAATGTTACCAAAAATTAGGAGACTCAATAAAAGCTTCAAAAAATCTAGAAACTTATTTAGTACTTCTCAAAAAAACAGATAGCATAAATTCAAATGCCAATTACAAGATTCTTGAAAATGAAATTACTGTTTTAGATAGCAACAATCAAAAACAACAGAAACTTGCAAAGTATTTATATATATCTTTAGCTTTTTTACTTTTCATACTTGTAGGTTTTTTTATTTGGTTCAAGCACAAGCAAAAACAAAACAAGCTACGTTTTAAAAAATTATTAGTAACCATAGAGACTTTAGAAAAACCAAAAGAAAAAATTGTTGCAGAAGAAATTATTACAAAAGAAATATCAAATCCTGTCACGGATGAAAATGCACTACAAATTTTAAAAGCCTTAGAAAATTTTGAAGAAAAGAAATTGTACTTACGTCAAGATTGCACACTTGGATATGTCGCGAAAAAATTAAAAACCAATACATCTTATTTGTCAAATGTGATCAATACGTATAAAGAAAAATCATTCAAATCCTATCTTTCAGAATTACGCATCAATGCGGCTTTAATTCAACTTAAAAATGATGATAAATTACGCTCGTATACCATCAAAGCAATTGCCGAAGAGTTTGGTTTTAAGCGTTCTGAAACCTTTTCACGAGCTTTTAAAGCACAAACAGATATATACCCCTCTGTGTACATAAAAAACCTTGAAAACCAACACAATAAGTAGTGACGTTTTATAAAATATCACTTGTAAATACTGTTTTTTACAGAAACTTTTCTGATATTTAATGTTGTTAACTAAACAACAATCATTATGAGAACTTTAAAACTTAAAAAGATCAAAATTTCTAAAGTTGGTAATCCATACCTTGTGTATGGTGGTGCACAAAATGCTGCTGCCAACAATCATAAAACAGAGCCAAATACGATTTATTGTGAAACTCAAAATGAAGAAGATGATACTTGTGCCAGTCAAACAAATAGTGGAAGGACAGGACAAACAGATGGAGTAAGAGACAGAGATAATAACAGACGCCAAAACTAAATAAAACATACCTAACCAATATATTTTTAAGCGCCTTCATTGTATACAATGAAGGCGCTTTTTTTGTTAATTAACAATTTCAAGGTATTATTTTTTTCACTTGTTCGTTATCTTTATGAATGTATTCCCTATAAATTCTTTCAATTGTATTTTTTATTAACTGTAAAAAATGAAATCATGAAAAAACAAAAGTTAGAATTAAACAAGTTAAGCTTGACAAAGTCAAGAATTGCAGAATTAAACACATTGAATGCCAAAGGTGGGAACAGAGAATCTACAGCACCAAATTGTATTTTTACTGGTATTATAGACGGTTGTGTTATCACTGAAAATTGCCCTGGTGGAGGAACTGGCGGTTCTGGATACAACTGTCAAACAAATGATCCAACATGCAATACGCAAGCTATTTTATCGTGCCTATTTGCTTGTTAAGAAACAAATACTAATAGCAAAGCCTCAAAGTGTTCAACTTTGAGGCTTTTATCATGAAAAAAAGAAATATCAACTTATTTCTTTATGTTTTATTTTCGACTAAATACTTCTCGCAATTGGTAGAAGATTCGTTGCATTACAGTCAATTCTTCCACTACAATTTCTGCCGTTCCTTCCATTTCTTGTTTAAAATCAATCGGTTTTTCAAACGAGCTACTTAGTGAGTCTACTCGTAAATAAGCAACATACGTTGCGGGTCCACCTTGCGGATTTAACTGTGGAACACCTGAAATATTAATGATTTCTCCAGACAAACTTCCCCATTCTTGGTACGGATAACTATCTAATTTGATAATTACACTTTGTCCAACTTTAATTTTTCCTGAATTGGTTACAGGAAACGAAACGCGTCCAATAATTCCTTCTATTTCATCTGGAATTACGGTAAATAAATCTTGTCCTATATTCACATTTTGGTATTTAGACCAAATATCAAATACAGTAACTTCTCCTTTTATGGGCGATTTTAATACGAATTGCTGTTCCCATTGTAAGATCTGATTTTCTAAATCTTGCCTCGCTTGCTCTAAGTTTTGATCGGTAGAAATTTCCGAACTCTTATCACCAACAGATGCTTGACGAAAGTTATTTTGTAAGGTTAAAATAGAACTTTCATCATTTTCTATGGCAGACAACAACGCTTCATTGGAACGTTTTGCACTGTAGTACATATTTTCTCGTTCTTTATACCTAAGCTTTGATTCAATTCCTTTGTTATACAAACGCTTAAACGTCTCATAATCCTTTCGGGTATTTTCTAATTCTTTCCTTTGTATCTCAAGTTGATTCTTACTATTTCGCAATCTATTACGAACTCTACCTAATTGCAAACTTATATTTGCTGCTTGGTTTTTGTCATCACTAAATATTGTATAGTTTAAATACGTTAAGTACTGCGCTCTAAACTGATTGTAAGCAGGCTGTACAACTCCCAATTTCAATTTTGTTGGAAGTACATAGGCTAACGAATCAAAATGGCTCTCCTTAGGTGTAAAGTCTTCCAATATTTTTTTTAACAATTGAACATCCTCAAATTTTGCGGTATTTTCTATCACAGCCAATACTTCATCCACATCTACTTTTTGTCCAGCTTCTACAAAAATACTCGTCAATTTCCCAGCTGCATTTGCGGTTAAATGCGCAGGCGGATTTTCGGAAGTAATGGTAACTCGTGCCGGAATAATATCGTTGTAACTCAATAAAGAAGAACCAACTATAAACATAATAACAATTAAAAACACCACCGAAATTCCCCATTGAATTACCCAATTAGGTGCTTGTCCAAGTATTTCCTTAACCTGATCGGAACGTTCGTCAAGATCATTAATTTTCTTGCGTCTTTCCTCTTTCTTCTCTTCTTCCTTTTTTTCTTCTATCTTCTTCGCCATATTAGTTTCCTAGCTCTAATTGATTTTTTACTAATGTATAATATGATCCACGTTTTGCCGTAAGCTCTTCGTGGTTTCCTAACTCAATAATTTTTCCTTTATCAAGTACAATAATCTGATCTGCATTTTTTACCGTACTCAATCGGTGTGCCACAACCACTACTGTTTTTCCTTTGTAAAATTCTTGAAGATTCTCCATAATAACCTTTTCGTTATTCGCATCTAAAGCACTTGTTGCTTCATCAAAGAAAATATACTTCGGATCTTTGTATACAGAACGCGCAATTAAAATACGTTGCTTTTGTCCTCCAGAAACATTGACACCACTCGATCCAATTTTAGTATTATATCCAGATGGTAATTCTTCAATAAATTCTTCAATATTGGCAACTTTTACTGCGTGAATTAAACGTTGTTTGTCAATAATTCCTTCCGAATCTGATTCCGTAATGTTTCTAGCAATTGTATCTCCAAATAGGAAACCATCTTGCATTACTGAACCACATGCTTTTCGCCACGATTTGGTACTCATATCGCCCAATTTATGTGGACCAATATGGATAGAACCTTCATTAAAATCGTAGAATTTCAGCAACAGCTTAATTAAGGTCGTTTTTCCACTACCACTGGCGCCAACAATAGCGGTTACTTTTCCTTGCGGAATTTCTACAGTTAAATCATCTAAAATTAACGGCGAGCTTTTTCCTCCATAGCGGAAACTTGCATTGGTCAGTTTAATCGTTTTATCTTCCGGTAATTCTTTGATATTTTCCTCAAAACGATCTTCTTCATCGTCTTTGTTATGAATTTCAGACAAACGCTCTAAACTAATTTTTGCATCTTGTCCAGATTGAATGAACGTAATAAAGTTGTTAATTGGCAAGTTTAACTGTCCAATAATATATTGTACCGAAAGCATCATACCTAAGGTAAACATAGAATCGTCAATTACGGAAGTTGCCGCAATGTAGGTAATGATGATATTTTTTAATTCGTTGATAAATCGTCCACCTGTATTTTGTGTTTGCGAAAGCGCCAATCCTTTAATGGAAATTTTGAACAAACGTACTTGAATGGCTTCCCATTCCCAACGTCTTCTACGTTCCGAACCGTTCAATTTTATTTCTTGCATTCCCGAAATCAGCTGATACAAACTACTTTGGTTATCGGATGATTGATCGAATCGTTTGTAATCGAGTTCGGCTCTCTTTTTCATAAACAATAGTGTCCAACCAATATACAAGGCAGATCCTACAAAGAACACAATAAATATAGGCATGTTGTAGTATGCCAATACACCTCCAAAAATGAACATATTAAAAGCAGAAAACAATGTGTTTAAAGTTGTGGACGACAAGAAACTCTGAATTCTATTGTGATCGTAAATACGTTGTATAATATCTCCCGTATTCTTGGAATCGAAAAAGGCAATGGGCAATCGCATCAACTTGATTAAGAAATCGGAAATCAGGTTGATGTTAATCCGGCTGGTCATGTGTAGTAAAATCCAACCCCGAATCAGTTCTACCGTAGTTTGCGAAATAAAGAGTGTTAACTGCGCAATTAATATCAGAAATACAAAATCTTTATTCTGATAATTAATACCATAATCGACTACCGATTGGGTTAAAAACGGAAATATAAGCTGCAGCAAACTCCCGACGAGTAGTCCTAAAATTAACTGAGCAATGTATTTTTTATAGGGTTTAAAGTACCAAAACAGAAACTTAAATCCGTATTCTTTCTTTTCTTCTTTTTCGAGTTCGTAAAACTCTGGCGTAGGCTCTAATAACAATAAATATCCTTCGGCACTATCTGGATCGGCACTACTACCTATCCAACCTTTTATAAAATCTTCTTTTGAATATTTTACCAAACCATGTGCAGGATCGGCAACATACACCGTATTTCTTTTAATCTTATAAACCACCACAAAATGACGTTGTCTCCAATGCGCAATACACGGATACGGCACTTCATCTATTAAGGTTTTATAATCGACACTTACCGCTAAGGTGTGCAATCCTATTTCTTCGGCAGCTTCGGCAATTCCGCCAAGGGAAACACCTTCTCTGGTAATATTTGCTTTCTTTCGCAGAAAGTCAATTGTATAGGCACGTCCAAAATGCTTTGCCACCATACGCAAGCATGTTGGTCCACAATCCATTTGGTCTAACTGTCGGTAAAAAGGAAACTCTCTCTTTATCATTAACTTTCTTTCTAGTGTAATTTATAATTTGGTTTGCATTGCGATGGAATCTTTTTCAGCAATCATTTTTATTTTTGATAATCTATACGATATTTACGATGATTCCATAAACAACTTTGTCATTTTTCTAAAAATATTGTCTTTTATGAGAAAAACACGTACAAATATATACTTTTATTTCATTCTTCCAAACAAAAAATTGTCTTTTTGTACGATATTTTCGTATAAATTGATATATTTGTACTAATTAAACCTAAAAAATTACCCAAATGCTCGTAAAATTCACGGTAGAAAACTATTTATC
>NZ_JBGCDL010000231.1:0-6619 GCF_045105435.1 Kordia sp.
CTAGTTTTCAGACTCTTCTCTAGCAATTGCCATTTGTTGTTGAACACGCTCTTCTAATGCCGCTGGTGGCGGAATTGGAACTAGTTTTGTTTGTAGTAAACTTGATCCTTCTGCCGAATAACTATATTTTTGAGAGAATCCTGCATTTACTTGCGTAGTTGTTACTGTTTTGTTAGTTTTTATACCTCTTCTCCAGCTAAAACTTGCGCTTCTGTCCGTACTTTTTGAGTTTCTCTTGTATTCATACGAAGATGAACCTTCTCGTGTAAATTTGATGGAGATCGTTACTTTTATAATCGTATCTACAAATTGATAGAAAGTAGGAGAGAACCCAAGCTCTAACATGGATAAACGTTGTGGTAAGTACAATGTTTTTTCTGCTACAGCAGGTTTTTTCATTTTTTTTCCTGGTACTACTATTGGTGCAGCTGCAGTAGCATATACTTCAGTTCCTGCATCGTAAGTATACCAGTCACTACCTTTTCTATAATAAACATCTGCATTTTTCTGATTGTCAGGAGTAAAAACTGCATCCGTTGCTCCAATAGGACTTTTATTAACGTCAATAACAGGCTTGTCATATCCGTTTTCAATATCTGCAGGATTAAGCTTTGCCATAATGGCTGCTCTGTATGCAGCATCAGAGTTAGAGTTGTACAACTCTACTGCATCACTCGTTTCTACTTTTTCTTTTCCAAAGAAGACACGACTGTCTTTAAAGTTGATAAATTCTTTTCCACCAATAGTAGATTTAACTGGACTTAATCCTCCCATCATTTCTGCTACTTCGATCGAGTTGGAGTCTAACGCCATTTGTGCATTGGCAATAGATGTTGCCATGCTTTCGATCATTTGTCCCATAGGTACATTTAGCAATTCTTGCCCTATTTCTGGATTTTTATTAAACATATTTTATAATTTTAAATTGATTTATTCTTCTGTGTTAATTGTTGACTTTAGTATTTCAAGATAAATATCAGGTGCAGGCAACGATACAATCTTTGCTGCAATTGATGATGAGCCTTCTGCGGATGAAGAAAACTTACGTGAATAATGCGCCGAAATGGAAACTCCAAACATTTGAGTAGAAGTTGAATCACTACTACTATTGTCTGAACTAGAACTACTGTTTGAGTCACTGCTTTTCCCATAGCTGAATCCTAATGCGCCTCCGTAGCTTTCAGATTCAGCCATAGAAAATTCCATTTTCATTTCTACAGAAGCTTCTGTAAAAGCGTAAAATGTGGGTGCAAAACCAAGGCTTAATAAACTGTATTCTTCATCACCTAGATTAATTTTTACCGCAGCCAACTCATTTGCCAAACGAATGGAATTTGCATCTAAAGCCGATTGCGCATTGGCAATTGACATTCCGAGCTTTTCCAGCATCATTGGTAATGGAGCGTTGGTAATTTGTTGTATAACTTTAGGCGTGGTACTCATCAATTATTAATTTGAATTTGTATTTGTCAACGATTGAATGTAGTTTTCTAACGCTGTTGGCGGCGGTACAGAAATCATACGTGCCGATACAGAAGCATTTCCTTCTACCGACATGCTAAATTGACGCGCATAGCGAACATCTAATGAACCACTAATTGCTACTGATTTATCTCCTTGAAAATCTTGTTGTGATTTTTTTAATTTAGAGAATTCGTTCTGTGTTTCGCCAACATATACATTAGTTGATTCTTTGTTCATTTCTTCTGACGACTCATTATTAACTTTTACGTTTAATTCTTTGTTTTCAGACGAGTGTACAAAATAGTTTACTTTCGTTTCTTCGTGTAGTAGGTAATATGATTCGTTTACTTTTTCAACAAACAATTCTTCATATTTTCCTTTACTATTTACTAAAGAAGACAAGTTATTTGTAGCTCCTTGGCGTAATACATAGGTTTTTCCACCATACAGAAATGTGATGTCTAATCCTGTATTGGCACTAGAGTTCGTTGGTTCTACATATACAAAATGATCTGGTCCTGTATTTTTTGGAGCTGCACCTGTTTTAGTGATTTCTCCTCCATTGAAGAGAATATAATCAGGAGCACCATTTGCAAATGTTACTGTTACTTTACGAATATTAGCATCTCTTGCGGTACTTCCATTGGCTAAAGATTCTCCTTCTGTAGCTACTTTTACACGTGTGTCTGTAAAGGTTTCGCCAGCAATCTGACTTAGTTTGCTTCTTAAAGATTTTGCTCTTTTTTCACCAAGTGCTTCATTGTATGCAGCATTTTTTTGGCTAGCACTTCCGCTTCCGTCTGTATATCCTGTTACCGTAACTACTAAGGAAGGATCTCTTTTTAAAGTCATTGCCAATGCGGTAACATCAGCTTGGTTTAATGAATCTGATTTTACTCCTGTAGAATACGCGTAGTCAATTACATGTTTATCCCAATCAAAGAAAAATTCGTGTACTTTGGTTCCTCCGGTTCTGTGAATTCCTGTCGAATTAATCCCAGTTACAGTTCCACCATTCACCGATCTAGCATTTCCTAAAGTGGTTGCGAAATTTGTTTCTTTTTCAAATGTTTTTCCAGTTTTCAGAGTAATTACTGGTTTTGGATTGCTGGTAGGATACGATGATGAGTCTAGTTTTAACAATCCTTCTGTATCCGTATGAATATAAGGTTCTGTAACTATTACGTACCCTTCTTCTTTAGAAATAAAGACATCAGTAGAAGAGTTTTGATCTAAAACTCTTTTGTCGTCAATAACACTTTCCACGCGAATATTATTGGTTACGTCGCGCATTTGCTCTTTCGATTTTTCAATTTTCGAATACGAACCTTCTTCTTCGTGAACTTTGGTTGTTTTTTCGTTAATACTAATGTCTTCTGAAGAACTTGCTGTTAAAGCAATATCTTTTTGTGTTTTGGAATACTTACTGACCGAATTTTTCTTACTTTCTTTTAATTCGTCAAAAAAGTCTTGGTCAAAATTTGAGTTGTTTTTGTAATCAACTGATAAGCTAAAATCAACTTCAACTTCTTCTTTGACGGCCATTTTTAAGCTGATAGATGCTGAAATATCAGCATAATCAAACGCATAAAATGCGGGTTGAAATCCTAATTCCAATAATGATTTCCCAGCTACTTTACTTTCTGAAAGTCTAATAAGCTGCGAAACCGAGTTCGTGTCGAGCCGCTCTTGAGCCTCTGCAATACCCAAGGCGAGCGCTGTTACCATACTACTCACGTCTACGTTTTGTAGTATTTTTGATCCTTGATCGAATGTTTTTACGTCTGCCATTTTCTGTTTTTAAAAGTTAGAATGGAGAAACGCCCTCAGGTAAATCCATGGCAATTTTGGGATTTACTGATTCTTTTCTCACAATAAAATAATTATGTTTTTTTTGGAGTCTGGTCAATTGATCTCTATTGACTTTGTATCCTCTTTGCAACCAACCTAAGAGTTCGTCTGTAATTGGTTGCTTACCGCGTCCAAGATCTTTTTGAATGTCTTGGAGTAGTGCTTTTGCTTCGTCTTGTTCTTCTCTTAATACATGCTGAATTGCTTGGCGTTCGCTTACATAAGCGTTGTGTTTACGAACCAATACATCTTGTTCTTTGTCTTTTAAGAAAGAGCGATAGTTTTCACAAAATGAAATTACTTGGTCGTGTGCGCCAGAAAGTTCTAATGTTTCCATAACACACTGACTGTAATGTTGAAAGAACAGTTCGCTATCTTTTTCTTGCTGTGTAAGCTTCATTGCTTCTTTGTAATGACGTAATGCTTCTTTGTAGTTTTTGTCTAAAGCATGCATTTTTCCGCGTTCAGCAATTCGGTAGTGTAGCATATTTGTTTCCATAATTAGTTGATGATTTCTGGGTTACACGTTACTTGTTCTAATTGCGCTAAAAGGTATCTTGCAATTAATGGAGGTACTTCTTCTTTGCTTGTCCAATTTGTTGCATTTTCTTTAGGAAGGTCTTCATTGTCAATAAATTGTGCTAAGATTTTAGTTACATTTTCTAAGTCTTCAATGTTTTCAATTTGTAGTTTTTTCTTGAAGTTAAAGTCTTGTTCTATCGTTGTGTTTAATCCGATAGCAGCACAATCAGCAATGATTGTTTTTGCTTGCTTTCTGTTTATATTTTCAAATAATGAAATTGGAAGCGCTGCATGTACATCTTCTAAGATTTCCTTTGGCATGCCTACTTTTTCAATTAAAAATGCTGCGTGTGCTTCGTTTGAAACATCAAAATCTGCTAAGACAACCGATACCAATTGGTGACTTTGGTTGATGAGTTTTACCGCTTTGTTAGCTTGGTATTGTCTCCACAATAATTGTGAGTGATCGTACGATATGTTTTCAAAGACATACGCATTTTCCTTTTCTATAGCTTTTGTTTTTATTACTTTTTCAATATTTCGTAATTGTGTTTCTGCTGCTTTTTTACTGATGAGTATAGTATATTGGTCTTTTCTAGGATTTGAAAAATGTACATTGGCATCGGTACGTTTTTGTAACGCTTCCGCCGTAGCGACAGATACATTTCCAAGCACAATACTTGGTTCGTTCAACATTAGATTTAATACTTCCGATTGCTTACAGCCTAAGAAAACCGATAATTGCTCAATGACTTTCGGTAATAATAGGATGTCGTCAAGACTTACACTGATATCAATTGACTCAGTTCTTAAATCAATTTCATCTTCTTTAGTACATATAGAAACATCTAATCCTAATTTTGTTAGTGTATCTTCTGCTTTTTGCGCTGTATCTTCATCTACTTTTTGAAATAGAATGGAAGGCGCATTATATAGTAGTTTTAAAATATAGTCTTGTGGAACTTTTAACGCGTCCGACAATACTTTTGAAGCTCCAGGAGTAGCATTTCCTATAGAGTTGATAATTACTGTATTTTCCATAAAGTGTTGTAGTTAAATTTTAGAGTTATAAAACTAATTACATATAAATCGTTAGGCGCAAGTGTTTATATTCTTTTCAGATTAGTGTTTTCCCCTTTTTTTTGTAAGAATGAAAAAATGCTGTGAGAATCAGCATTTTTTTTGTTTTATACTAGTATTTTTTTTGATATCTAACCATCACATTTTAAGCTGTTAAATTGTGAGCGCACATGTTTTCTACAAGAAAAAATGAAAGCTAAAAAAGGAGTATCCGAATAGTTGGAAAATAAATTTTTGTAGGAATTGTTATAGAAATTATAAATTCTTCTTAACGATGTATTTTTTGTGTATCTTTCCCTAGTATTAAATATTATGCAATTGAAAATTAAAAACATCATCACACTCACGCTAGTACTCTTATTTTCAGCGAGTAGCTACGCTTCATACATTTTGATTCCGATGGATTCGGATTCACAAAAAGATCATTTAAAAGCATACGGAATTACGTATTGGTCGCTAGAAAAAAAGATAAAAGTGAAATGGTTGCTTAATTATCGTGGCGGCTCATTTTTATTGCCAGCTATTGATGCAGTAGAGAAAGAATGTAAAATTCGCGGTGTTTCTTATGAAATTTTGTCAGATGCAAAAACCAATGCAATGTTGGAAGAAATTGCAAGTCCGAGCAAAAATCAGGAAGCAGTTATTTTGGAAAAAGCGCCAAAAGTTGCGGTATATTCTCCAAAAGGAAATGTGCCTTGGGATGATGCCGTTACAATGGTTTTGACATACGCTGAAATTCCGTATGAAGTTGTGTATGACGAAGAAGTACTTGCCGATGATTTGATAAAATACGATTGGTTGCACTTGCATCATGAAGATTTTACGGGACAATACGGTAAATTTTATGGAATGTATCGATCTGCACCTTGGTACATTCGTGAGAAGCAAGACGCAGAAGCATTGGCAAAAAAGTTGGGATACAGTAAAGTTTCGGAAGAAAAACGTGATGTTGCCTTAAAAATTAGAGATTATGTCATTGGTGGCGGATTTATGTTTGCCATGTGTAGCGCTACAGATAGTTTTGATATTGCGCTTGCTGCAGAAGGTATTGATATATGTGAGCCCATGTTTGATGGCGATGTGTCGGATAGAAATTATCAAAGTAAAATAGATTTCAACAAAACCTTTGCATTTACAAACTTTGAATTAGAGCGAAGTTCAACAAAATATGAATTTTCTACCATCGATATGACAGCCAAAAGGCGAATAGCAAAAGAAGCTGATTACTTTACATTAATGGATTTTTCTGCAAAATGGGATCCAATTCCAACGATGTTATGTCAAAATCATACGGCTTTGGTAAAAGGATTCATGGGACAAACGACTAGTTTTGACCGTTCTCAAATAAAACCTTCTGTATTAATATTAGGAGAAAATAGAACCAATGGCGAAGGTCGCTACATTCACGGAATAAAAGGAAAAGGATTCTTTACTTTTTATGGTGGACACGATCCTGAAGATTATCAGCATAGAGTAGGAGATCCAAAAACGGAACTAGAATTACATCCAAACTCTGCGGGTTATCGTCTAATTTTAAACAACATTCTCTTTCCAGCTGCAAAAAAGAAGAAGCAGAAAACTTAATTTAGTTTATGAGTTTATGAGTTTATGAGTTTATGAGTTTTGCAGTTTAAAGGTTGTTGTGTTTTAAAAACTTATAACGTAATTTTCTTCTTTTTAAAACTTCACAAGTCGTCACATC
>NZ_JBGCDL010000232.1:0-8038 GCF_045105435.1 Kordia sp.
CACATCAACTCTAAAGATTGAAAATAATCGCTACAGATTTAGAGATATTTAAAAACCCGCTGACTTTTTGAGTTTGCTGGTTTTTGGTTTTATAATTATTTACTTCTTCTTCTCTTTTAGATATTTTTCTGCCCAAGAATAGTTTGTACCTGTAATAAAATCTATGTGATAGTATTGTAGGTTTTAAAAATTATATTTAAAATTATATGTTTCTAAATCAACAACAGTATTAGTTCCTTTTTTGTATTCTAACCATATTTCATCATCATCATTTGCAGGATCTAATTCCAAAGTATCAAAAACTCTCATTCTTATAATATTTTCTATACCTTTATATAATTCTTTTCCACAGCAAAAAGCATATTCTCCTAATAAATATACATAACCATTTTCATCTATAGAAACATCGTATGATTCTGGCGTGTAATGTGCAATAGGATATAATTTTCTACCTAATTGCTCTGTATAACCTTCAGAAATTCCTGTAATCCCTTCAGTTTTTGAAATATCAAAATTTATATAATTTATTACTTCAGATTTTACAGGAATTTCAGGTGTAAAATCTGAAATTTTTAGCTTACCATATTCAAACATAAAATCTTGGATGAATTGCGGATAATTATTTTGTTCCATGTATAATTTATTTGAAAACTCTTTTCTATTAGGTTTCCATCCATGGCTTTTGATATGTTTTTGTAGTTCTTTTGAGAAATTCATAATTAAATAGGATTTATATCTTGAAGTATATTAAAATATTTTAACATAGGAGCACAACTTTTACAAGCTGGTTTAAAAGATCCCACGCTAGCGCTAGTTTATAACTAGTGCCGAGTATGAGTAAGATAATACACTAATTAAACAAAAAAATCATTCCACATCAACTCTAAAGATTGAAAATAATCGCTACAGATTTAGAGATATTTAAAAACACCGCTGACTTTTTGAGTTTGCGGGTTTTTGGTTTTATAATTATTTACTTCTTCTTCTCTTTTAGATATTTTTCTGCCCAAGAATAATTTGTACCAGTAATAAAATCTATATGATAGTATTGTAGGTTTTTCATATCATTTCTAACAGATGTAGTTATGTCAAGTACTGGATCTGTGTATGTGTTATACTCTAAATTTAAATGTTCTCTTGGATTGTAATTAGCTAGATATGTTATTATATCCGCATAATTAGCGTTTAATTCTTTTCCGTTCTTATATGATATAAAAGTAAGATTAATTCCATCATCTGGAACATCTTGTAGTTCAATTTCACATGTTTCAAATTTAATAATAACTGATCTCCAATCCTCTGTTTCATCAATTAATTCATAAGATACTGGCCATTCAAATTCAGCCATGACATCGCGTACTATTTGTAAAGTTAAATAACTTTTTGGTATGTATAATTTTTCTTCTTGCATTATTTTTAATTTACTTTTTTAGCTATATGATCAATAATTTCATAGCCATTTTTTTTCAAATATTCGATTTCTTGACTAAATATTGTGGGAACTCTTTTCCCAAATTCATCTTTGACATATTCCTTTAATTTACTATCAAAAATATATTTTGATTTTTCTAAATTTGGATTTGTAACAAACCTAACATCGTCGCCTCTAGCTATAATATCATCTAACCAAGGTTTATTTGCTAGATCCCAGAAATCTTGGGTAACTTTTTTCCAAAATAATTTGTTATTAGTTTCCTCTAAAAGCTTATATTTTTCTTTGAGTTTCCACCAAATAGGGGAAGATAAAATATCTAATCCACCAGGATTATTACCTTGTCTCCATAAACCTTTAAATCCAAAACCTTTTACTATACTTACATCTTTTAGAATTCCTGTAATAGCAACAGTCCTATCAGGATATAATGATATTAAACCACCACCAAAAAAATTATCAAACCTCTTGCCAACTAGCTCTAGGCTATTTCCTTTGATAAATTTAGCGATTATATTGTTATTTTTTCCTTTTCTTACAGCAGTTGCTAAGTCCTCTAAATATTCTTCTATAGTTTTTCCGCTTTTTCTAGCTTTTTCTTTTAATTCTCTTATTATAGCTTTTGTTTTTTGATATTTTACATTTTCAGCTAATAAAACTCCAGTTTTTTCAGCATATAAATTATATTTATATCTTTTTGATCCAAACACTGTAACAAAACAACCTAATATAATAGAAGTTTCCTTTATTATACCTAATTTGAATTGTGATTCTTTTATCTTTTTAAATTCCCATAAGAATATGAGAATTTTATACAATTTTCTCATAGTAATTATTTTATTGGGCAAAATGTTATAGCATTTCCAGCTGCATTCACTTTAGTAGGTATAAACCCTTCAGATATAATAGTATCTCTTACTTTTTTATTAGGAAATAATTTTATAAAAGCATTTTCTGCAAGTTCTTTGGTTGTAGAAACAAACTCACGAATCCATTCTAGTAAGGTGTCTAATGCTTTTTTAAGATCAAAATTCTTTATTTTATTGAACAATTCAATAATTGTATTTACAAAGCGATTAGAATCTTTAATTTCAAAATCTGGGCGTTTACTTTTAGTGGTTAATACACGTTGTAAAGAATCAGAAGAAGTATCAAATGCTTCTGTTGCTTTTGTTACTTTTTTTCCATTTTTAATTAAATTCCCTATTCCAAAAGATATCAAGCCAGTAAATACTTCTTCTACAACAAACCCAATGATATAGCCCATTGTATATCCGATCTCATCTACATTTGTTTTAACGAATTCGTTTGCTTGTTTCAATTTACTCACTATAGTTTCAGGATTGGAAAGGGCATTTTTTACTAGTGAAAAAGATGCAACAGTAAAGTCGATTACTGCATTTAGATTTTTTATTGAAAATAAATTTACAAATCCTTCAACTGCATTTTCCAAAAGTTCAACAACTAAACTTACATAAGATCCCTTTTTCTGCTTACTATAGATTTTGTGTAGATGATAAGGTAAACTTAAAATCATTCCTACCATTGAAAATATATCACCCACAGCTTCAATAAGGCTGTTGAGTATACCAATCACTAAAGCATTTAAAAAAATAAGTGTACCAGCAAATCCCTCATTAATAAATTTTACTATTTGATTATAGAGATCCACTAGCGTTTCAATGATATCAATAATGAAACTTAATTTGTCTTTGAGATAATTACTTATTCTTTTGTGAGGAATGTAGCCTATAAACTTATTGAAATTAGTTCTTATATCACTTGTAGTTCCTTCAAAAGAAGGATCTTTACTATTATTTGATTTTTGTTTGCTTGGATCATATTCTTTTGTACTCGCTTCTTTAGTATCAAGTAAGAGATCAATAATAGTTTCTAAACCAGGAAAAATAGGATTGAATTTTGGATTTTTTTGTCCTTTATCATCGTAATATTTCCAACGATTTTCTCCAAATTTTAAACTTGTAATGCCTTCACCAATAGCTATTAAACCATCGCCAAAAGTTTCTTTAATTAGCCAAGTACCAAAACCAACAACAGCATCTACTATTTTTCCTAAAAAATATAAAATCCCCCATTCTTCACCTTTTTTCTTTTTTTCAATATGTTCTACGGCGACACTTTTGATTTCTCCTGTATTGGTATCAACATCAAATAAACGTGCTAAAATTGCAATGCCTTCAGAAGAAAATTGTTTAGAATTACCTATATTTTTTCCTGAAAGAACTCTACAAACTGAACCCAAGATATTATAACTATCATCTTCTTCCAAGAATATGATAATTTCGTTGTCCCTAATTTCATCAATATCTATATGTGATTTCTCTATTTTAGCCCCATCCTTAGAAATAAAAAACATAACAGAAACGTTAGAATTTTTATAAAACTTATTTAAAATAACTTCTAATGAACCAAAAGCTTTAGGTTTAGATATTTTACTTAAATTTTTTGTAAACTTAGGTGTTGCGGCAGCTGCATAATCTATACTATATAGATTTAAAGCTTCATTAAAATTATCAGAAAAACTATTAGTTGAGGTACCTGAAACAAAAACTTGTGGATAAAGAAATGTTAAAAGGTCACTACTTATAAATCTCCCATAATATTTTCCATCCAAATAATACGTATATACATCAATACTATTTCCATTATTGAATGTTACGGTATCGCTTCTTAAAAACCGCATTTGACCACTAGGAATTAAATAGTTTTCCACTGTGTAGCGATTCAGATTTGATCTTGAACCATGAGTAAAGTTAAATTGTGAACTCCCAGGTATTGACTTTAATTCACAATACATATATTCATCAATACTCAAGTCAAAATCAGTTGGAATATTTAGATTTTCAATACTTTGATCGTCAGGATTATTTGAGCCGTCATCTAACGTAATGCGATCATTAAATACAACTACATTACCTGATGGTTGAAATTTTTTCCCATACTTTTCCAACCCATATTCGTATGCATGCATAATTTCTTTTTTTAATTTTTATACTTCGATTTTTGTCAAATTTTGACAGTAGAAAAGCTTCCCGAACTGAATTCGGGAATACTTTTTCTAGTAAAATCTGTGATTAAATTGTTTGTTATTGTACGGTAGTATCACCTACAGCATCACTACCAATACCATCTTCAATTCCGCCAACAAGCTCATCACTTTGAACTATTGGATTGTTTGAAAGTTGGTTGCCATCCGCATCTACAACAGGATTTCCGTCAGTGTCAAATCGTAACCAATCATTACATTCATCATTACAAGGCAATCCTTCAACATTCAATCCGATAGCGCCAGCTTGAATGACTGTTAATGAAGTTGGTACACGCGTTTCCCATGTTTCTTCTACTTCACTTTCAGGATTACGCAATTCTTCAACAATGGATACAAATTCTTCATCGTCAAGTGTTGGTACTTGTCCGCCATTCCAAATTTGTCCCGTTGCCATATACCAGTTTACCATTTCTTCAAATCCTGGACGAACGGTAATAATTACACGTGCCATTCCGCTTTGTAAGAAAGCTTTGAATAATGGATCGTTGTTTTGAATTTGGTATAATTCTCCCCATTTTTCTTTGTTTGCCCAATAGAAAGGGTAGAAGTAATAACTCATAATATCCCATTCAAAAGCTTGCTCAAAGAATTTTACTTTTGCAGCATAATCATCTAAAGAAGCATTTGAATATTTAGCCGTAATTTCAGTTACAGATTGTCTGTTGTTGACTAAATCTTTCCCTAAATTATCATGCCCAAGCAAGTATGTGATACAGTTTTTACGCAATACGGTTTTTTCAATTTCTCTAAAGAATCCTGGATTGATATTAATCTTCTCATTCTTCATTTCTTTTTGAGCAGCCAATTTTTCATTGTATGCTGTCATACGCTCTTCGTATGCTTCAATAATTGTATTGAAAGTTTCAATTTGCCATCTTTCTTTAGTTTCAGGTAAAACTTGAACCTTGATACTTACGGTAGAGTTTCCAGATAAATGTCCTAAAGAAGAAAATGATACAGGAATTGATTCTACGTGTTTAGGAATTTTAAACTCAACATCTTTAGTTGCCATTTTTTCACTTCCAACAATAATTTTAGTCGAATTCGGCGTGTATCCATCTTCTGAACTATCTTCCCAATAAGCTTTCGCATAGCTTGTGTAATATCCTTCCGGAATGGTAACTTCTTCGTTTTCACCATAGCGTTCATAACGATCGTCCTTAATTTCAGTTGCCTGATATGAAAATGCTTTTCCGACATACATATTTTCTACTGGCGGCTCAGAAACCTCAGCATTGTAAATAGCTGCCCAATGTTTGTAAGTTGTTGCAGTAACGGCTTTATGATCTTTCATTTTTTGGAAAGAAGCCGTTCTTGGATCTACAGGTTTTACTAATATTTCTTCTTCGCTTGACATTTGAATTGCCAAATCGTGAAAAGAAGCTGGCTCCGGAATCATGAATTCGTACATTAAACGTTTTCCATAGTTCAGTAATTTGTTTTCGTATATTTTATCAACCCAACGATATACACCTGAAACGTGTTTGTCGCCTTTACGGTTGTCAAATCCGTGTGAAGTAGTTTCTTCATACTCTTCAACAACTTTGGTCACACGCTCTTCACGTACTTTTTGAACAACTCTATCTAAAGCTCTTTCTGTGAGTTCTTTTGCATGTGTAATGGCTTGACTTTCTGATTCTTCCGAAGAGGTATTAGTTGCAAAACTTGCACTTGCATTTCCTCCAAAACCTTTGCCTGGACTTCCCCAGTTGATTCCAGCAGTAGCATTTGCAGATTGATCTTGCGCACTGATAGAAGCAATTTCTTGATTCATTTCAAAACGATCCGTAGAAGTTGTCTCTGTGAGGTTTTCTCTTTCACTTTCGCTAGAAGAAGTATTTGTTGTTTCTTGACGACGTGTACGTTTTATATCTTTCGATTTGTATTCGCGCGCCATGATGTTTTCAATGTGTGAAACTTCTCCTGGCACATAACAGCAAACTTCTTGTTCAACTTTACGGTAATCAGCAATTCCTAAACGTTGAATTCCGAAAGCTACTGGCGCTTCTGTAGGAGTTATTGATCCTGGATTTGCTGGTTGCAATTGACCTAATTTACACTTTTTTGGTACAATACCTACAATATTTTCATCGTATACTTCACCGTTTGAGAATTCAATTTCTACATCAATTTCTGAAGCTTGACTTAAATCAATACCATCACCACATAAGACCAAGGAAATTTTTGAGCCAGTACTAAATTCTGTAAAGTCTGAATATACTTCACCATCGAAATCTACCAGAACGTTTACAACATCATAAGAAGCATGAGGAACATTTATTGTCATTAATAAATTATACAATGAAGTTCCAATTTTTTGTCTTGGACATAAGCTAAATGAGAAAGGAGCAAGGTTTGCATCGCTAGATATTGGCACAGAAATTCCTCCTGGAATTACTACTTGCGATTCTTCAAAATCAGTGTTTTCAAAAACCTCATCCGTGTTTGCTTGAATTTCGTTCGCAATAGCATCTTCAACTTCTTGCAATGTTGTAGCATTGTTTTGTGCTTCAAAGTCATTGACAACTTGCAATGCAGGAACGCTTAATTTAGTTGCTAAGATTGTTTTATCTAATTCATCAACTGGCGCAAAATTATAATCAGGAATAACTAAATTGGTATATTCTTTTACAACTGAAGTTTCTCCAGTATCTGAATCTGTAACAACTCTTTCTGTTACAGTAGCTGCATTATAAGCAGCGCGTACAGAAGTATCATAGGTTTTTTGATATGCAGCTTTTGCTTTGGTATTGTCGGAATCATAAATACTTCTAGCGCGTGCAATTTCTTTTGCAATTTCTTCTAATTCTACTAAGTTTTGTTTTGCTGCAACTGCTTTTGTTTCTTTTTTGAAGTGTTTTTCGGCAACTTTTGGTGTTCTTGGTTCTGTAGCAGCAACTTCATAATTGAATAAGCTTTTATCAATTACAACTCTTGCTTGTGCTAGTTCTTGTAAGTTTTTAGTAGTACGTTCAACAGCATCTCGGTTTGTTAAAAAGAAATCGGCAACAAGCCAAGATAATAGTGTATCTCTTACATAAGGATCGCCATTTGTTAAAATATTGTAGTGCAAATCGTCCCAAACTTGTACCATATTAGGATGCGTACTTTGAGGTGCATAATATGCGTCAACTCTACTAGTAATTTCTTCTAGAGAAAATTTAGTTCTATTAGCGGTAAGCCAAATAGCAAAGTAATAAAAGTAGATATTTTCATTTTCTAAATCTTTTTTAGAAGAAAAAGTAGGCGTATATCCACTAACGGCTGTTTCAATAGCCAATTTCTTAGCTTCAGGTGTGGTTGCTTGCGCTGCTGGTGTTATAAAAGCACTTGTTTCATTAGTTGGAAAATCTACAAATCCCATTGTTCTTCTTGCAGCTCCAATAAGTTCAGGTGCACGCATTGTAACGAATCTGTACAATGTATTTTTGATGTTTTGTTTCATCTTTTTAATTTTTAATCGTTTAAGTGTATTTGAATAAACTGTGTGGCTTTTCTAATGACAGTACTCAACTTTTGTACGACTAAAAACTAAT
>NZ_JBGCDL010000233.1:0-5193 GCF_045105435.1 Kordia sp.
AAGATCGCATGTTAGAAAAACTTCCAGAATCCGAAGAAGTATTCATCAAAAACATGCAAAAGGAAACACTGGACTTACCGTATTTATACAATCTCATCAATCTTCAAAAACTTGTAACCACATGAACACATTTTTCTATTCTGTAACTTTTCATTCGTATTGGTTGCATCAAGACAAAGCAGGACAAAGTGTCGGCGTCGATAACAGTCCGATACTGGAAGACGATCATCCTATTTTTGGCGGAAAAGCCTTAAAAGGATTGTTTCGAGAACAAATAGCAATGTTACAAAAGTGTAATGCACTCGCTACAAAAGCAGAAAACTTAACACAGTTGTTTGGAAAGCCATACACACTTCAAGGCGATATCAAATTCAATTCAGTGCGATTGGGAGAATTTGTTCCAAAAAACTATCATCATTTATTCTTTAAAGATGTAACGACAACTGCTATAGAAGCAGACACCAAACAAGCCAAAGAGCATTCGCTACGAACCACAAAAGTTGTCATTCCAATGCGATTGGAAGGAACGATTACCGTTGAAAACATGGTTGACGAAACTAAGCTTGAAAACCTAAAACAAGATCTGCATTTGATGGCAGGATTAATCAAAGAAATTGGAAAAGACAGATACAAAGGCTTGGGCAGTTGTGTCGTAAAAATTGAAGAACCATGCAACACTATACAGTAACTATTACCGCTAGAGAACCGTTGGTGTTGCGAACCCAATCGGGTTCGGAAGTACAATCGGATGTTGTCGATTATGTACAAGGCGCAAAACTGTTGGGACTCGTCGCGAAGCAATCTTACGCAGCATTGAAAACACAAAATAAAGATGCTGTTTATGAATTATTTCATGCTGGAAATGTTCGTTTTGGCAATGCGTATCCAATCTGTCAACAACAAGTTGGATTGCCTGTGCCGTTTTCGTTGTATAAAACAAAAGATGCGGAAGGCAACAATAGCTTTACGTTTTCTCCAACGGGAAATCACAAAAAAAAGCAACAAAAAGAAGGTTTTGTCATTGCTAAAGACGCGCAACTTTCACTTTTCACTGTACCACAAGGCGAGCGATTAAAATCTGCTAGAGATTTAGAAAATCGACGTTCTAAAGACAAAGAAATGTACTTATACAGCTATCTAAAAAGAGGTGTGCAATTTCAAAGTACAATTTCAGTAAAAAAACCTTCCGACGAAATCACAGAAGCAATTCAAAATCTTAACGGATCGCATTATATTGGGACTTCCAAAGGAGAATTTGGATATGTCACCATAGAAGTTTCTGAAACTGCAAAAGTTGAAGAAGTAGCCGATGTAAAAGGCAAACAAATCATCATTTATGCGTGGAGCGATTTGATTTTTTTGAACGAATTTGGACGCTATACCACGCAAATAAACGCTGCTGATTTTGAAATTACGAATGCAAAACTTACTGAAGAAGATTCTTTCATACAGTTTAAATCGTTTCACACGTATAATTCCAAAAGAAGAAATGAAGATGCCGATCGTATTGCGATTAAAAAAGGCAGTGTGTTAGTGTTTGAAAGTACAGAAGACAATCAAGACATTGAAATTAGCGCACAAACGATCAACGAAGGTGTTGGCGTACACAAATCGGAAGGTTTTGGACAAATTTTGGTTAATCCTGAATTTTTGCATTGCGAAGTCATCAAAGAAACCACTGAGGGAATTCGCTTGAATTTGATGAGTGAAGCTAAAGATGTTGAAAGTGACTTCTTAAAACAGCTTTCACAGCGAAATGAAATCATTCAAAAAGATCATGCAACCTATGAGGAAGCTAAAAAGTTTATCAAAGACCACAAAACACTTTTCGAGAAAACTACAAAAAGTCAATGGGGCGCAATTCGTAATTATGTGTTAGAAGCCATTGCTTCAGAGAATCCGAAAGAAAGCTTACGAGAAAAATTAACGGATACGAAAAAAGGGTATTTACGTGAAAAGGCAAACGCAAATTGGAGTAGACCGCAAGCGGACGTTATTGAAAGACTTTTTGAAAAATCCAATGCCGTTGCTCTCTTATTAAAAATATGTGTAGAACTTCCAAAAACCTTGAAAAATGATTAAATACCTCGCAAATATTGTCCTCGAATTGCAAAGTCCGCTTTGCATTGCCAGCGGATTGGAAAACAGTTACAGCGATACGCAAGTCCGAAGAGATTGGAACAATTTGCCTGTGATTCCTGGAACTTCACTGAAAGGAGTTATCAAATCGTTGGCTTCGGACAAAGCATTGGAACTGTTAGGGAAAGATACTGAACCGAATTCAAAAAAGAATACAGGAATAGGTTCATCTTTAATCGTGAATGATGCCTTGTTGCAAGACAGTACAGGAAAAGTATATACGCAATTGAATAATGCGGTTTTTCAAGATAGATTATTAAAGCATTACAAAATCTTACCGAATCGAGAACATGTGTGCATTAATTATTTGGGTGTTACGGATGGAAAAGGAAAATTTACCAATGCGATTGTACACAAAGGTAGTCGTTTTCAATTGCAATTAAAATTGGAAGTTAATAAAGCTAAAGATGCAATATGGGAAGAAATACTAACCCTTTTCTACCGTCGAGATTTCTTATTGGGAAGTCAAGCCACCAATGGTTTGGGACGTGTCAAACAAATTTCAATCATACATAGAAAATTTGATTTTAGCAATATGGACGATTTACAAGACTTCTGTGCCTTTACGCCGTATTCAGCGATTGCAAATGGAAGTAAGTTTACACCGAAAACAATAGAATCAGCTTTTAAACTATACAAACAATTTGAATTTACAACCGATGCCATTCATATCGGAGTCGGTTATGGAGACGATGAAGTCAACGCAACCAACTTAAAAGAAAAAGAAATGGTTTGGGATGCTGGCGGAAACTTTTTAAACCCGAAAATCAATTATATAATTCCAGGCGCTTCCATCAAAGGTGTCTTGAGACATCGAACCTTTTATTACTTGTGTCCTGCGTATGATTGGAAAGCTAAAATCAGTTTACAAGATTATAAAGACCTTCAAAAAGAAGCAGAAGTAGCCTTAGAAAGTTTATTTGGAAGTAAAGCTGAAAGTAAAAATGAAAATGGTCATATCGGAAATGTCATTGTGGAAGATATTACGATTGAAAAAGATGATATCGTAGAAACACCTTTTCAACACAACAGTATCGATCGCTTTACAGGCGGAACGATTGATAAAATGCTTTTCTCCGAAAAAGTATATGCAATAAAACAACCTAAACGTCTAAATATTTGGTTGTCGTATAAAGAAGGAATAGACAAAAAAGTATTAGAAGCTTTTAACAAAGCCATTGCCGATTTAAAAGATGGTCGATTGGCTTTAGGAGGAAACACCACCAACGGAAACGGATTTTTAAAAGTAGCGAATTAGATTATGGAAAATACAATCACACAACAAATAACGACTGACCAATTATGGGATATTTTGGATGCTCAATATTCTTGGAGTGGTTATCTGTGGCAAGATGATACACATAAACCTTTTGTATTTATAAATCAACTTGTGAATTACAGAGAATATTTCACAACAAAGATTCCTTTTATTGTTGAAGGATTTTTGGTTAACGAAAATCAAACAATAAGTCTAACCATCAAAAATATTGACGGTGTGTATTACTGTTACAAAAGTGAAGGCTTTGCAGCATTAACAGCGAAAGAAACTTTTCCCGCAGTAGATATGATTAAAAAACAAGGAATTGAAGCATTACAATTTATTCCAATTTTTAAAAAGCAGAAAGATCCGCTTTCTCCTAATTTTCAAGAATACGTATATAGTCATCAAATTTTTAAAGGAATCCTATCATGAGTACCGTAACATCAGCCTATAATTTTGTCCCAATTAACAAAGAAGTATGTTTGCCTGATTGGGCTGATTATGTAAGTCAAGACATTCCCTTGCAAGGAGCATTGTCTGGAGAAATTGACCTAACCATCACCGCGAAAACGCCCATTTTCGTCAGAGGGAAATCGACTGTATCTTATCCAGAGAAGCATCAAGAATATGAATTCATGAAGCATAACGGTCGTTATTGCATTCCTGGAAGTAGCATCAAGGGAACAATTGCCAATGTCTTGGAAATTTTATCTTTTGGTAAATTAAATACAATAAACGATCATCGTTTTAGTCAGCGAGATTGGAATAATCCAGAAATTTATGACAAGCAAAGTTTTGCTCAAAAAAATAAAGGTGGTTGGTTGTATTTTGAAGGCGGAACATATAAAATTGATTACAATACAGCACAAATAGGAAGAATTGAACACAAAGAAATAGATGCACATTTTAAAACAAATTTTGTAGAATTATTTGAGAAAAAATTTAACCCAAAAATTGCTGGAGAAAATAAATCTGCACTAAAAAAATACAAACTTTTCCGTGGAAAAGAATTGAAACTTCATAATTCATTAGTTGTGTCTTACAGAAAACACAATCAAGTATATTACACAATCCAATCAGATATTAAAAATGGAGTAACAGGAAAACTTGTATTTTCAGGACAATCTTCAAAGCGAATGAAAGCAACAAAAGGAAGACATAAAGGTAAATGGATTGGAAAAAACAAAGAATTTATTTTTTGGGAAGCTAACGTTGAAAAGAAAGAAGTACCAAAACAAGTTATGAAGGACTTCTTCTTTGCGTATTATGAAGACGATTCTAAAAAACGAACTACTGATTGGGAACATTGGCGAAAAGTGCTTGCTAAAGGTGAAAAAGTTCCTGTGTTTCTTCAGTTAGATGAAAAAGGGAATATCAAGCATTTTGGCTTGTCCATGCTGTATAAATTACCTTTTGATCAAAGAGTTAAAGAGTTGCTTAAAAAACCGCATCACGAGAAAAAAAAGTATGATTTTGTAGAAACTTTATTTGGCTATTCAATTGAGAAAGAAAGTACAAAGGGAAGAGTAAGTTTTCAACATGCTTTTGCAGATGGTATTGTGAAAAAACATGATTCCAAAACATTGGTACTAGGCGAACCCAAAGCAAGTTATTATCCGTTTTATATTCCACAGAAATTTAAAAAAGATACAGATGATATAACCAAAATAAAAGATGAACATGAAACCTAGGATGATAATGTTCCGTTAGCTGGGCGCAAACGCCATCCAATCAAAACCATAGATAACAGAAAAAAAAAAAAAAAATCTGCATTTTCTACCACATTTACGCCA
>NZ_JBGCDL010000234.1:0-18822 GCF_045105435.1 Kordia sp.
GCAGAAGCTTTAGGAAGAGAATATGTGCGTATTTCACTTGGTGGATTGCGTGATGAAGCAGAAATTCGAGGACATCGTAAAACCTATATTGGTGCAATGCCAGGACGAATTATTCAAAGCTTGAAAAAAGCGGGAACGTCAAATCCTGTATTTGTATTGGATGAAATTGATAAACTATCAAGCAGTCACAATGGCGATCCGTCATCGGCAATGTTAGAAGTATTAGATCCTGAACAAAACACGGAGTTTTATGACAATTTCCTAGAAATGGGATACGACTTGTCTAAAGTAATGTTTATTGCAACGGCAAATAATTTAGGAAGCATTCAGCCAGCATTGCGCGATCGTATGGAAATTATCAACGTAACTGGTTATACAACCGAAGAAAAAGTTGAAATTGGAAGCAAGCATTTATTAGACAAACAACTAAAAGAGCACGGACTTACCGATAAAGATTTAAAAATAGGGAAGAAGCAACTTGAAAAAATTGTAGAAGGCTACACGCGTGAAAGTGGTGTGCGTGGATTGGAAAAACAAATTGCCAAAATGGTACGTTATGCAGCCAAATCCATTGCAATGGAAGACAAATATGAGAAAAAAGTAACCAATGCAATTATTGAAGAAGTATTAGGGCCAGCACGCATGGAACGCAACAAGTATGAAAATAACGATGTTGCAGGTGTTGTAACTGGATTGGCTTGGACAAGTGTTGGTGGCGATATTTTATTTATTGAATCAACCTTATCTAAAGGAAAAGGAAATCTTTCGATCACAGGAAACTTAGGAAAAGTGATGAAAGAATCGGCTACAATTGCCATGGAATATATGAAGTCGAATGCAGACTTTTTAGGCGTGAAACCTGAAATATTCTCAAAGTATAATGTACACATTCACGTACCAGAAGGAGCTACTCCAAAAGATGGCCCAAGTGCTGGAATTACGATGTTGACTTCGTTAGTTTCTTTATTCACTCAGAAAAAAGTGAAAAAGGATATTGCCATGACTGGAGAAATTACCTTGCGAGGGAAAGTGTTGCCAGTTGGCGGAATTAAAGAAAAAATATTGGCTGCAAAACGCGCAGGAATCAAAGAAATTATTTTGTGTGCGCAAAACAAACGCGATATTTTAGAAATTAAAGAATCGTATTTAAAAGGATTAACATTCCATTACGTAACTGAAATGAGCGAAGTTGTAAAGCACGCCATTACGGATGAAGCTGTAAAAAATGCAAAAACATTATCAGTAGATTAAGAATATGAAATTGAAATTGAAAAATGAACTTGAATTGTATTTGAGTTCATTTTTTTATTTTAGTTCATGCTGAAATCTTTATAGGATTTTAACTTTCAATTTCAATTTATATCACGTCACTTCGAGTGGTTTTTCGGAATGAAATGTAGAAAAATTGTATTTCGACTACGCTCAATAGAACTACCGAGAAGTATCTGAAAACTAATAGCTGTTCTCGATACATTTTTATGTTCACTTCGCTACATAAAAACACTCGAACTGCTGGTTAGCGTTTCAACTTCAGTTTCAGTTTCAACTTTACGCCATACTAAAAAACTCTAGGTCTTTTTTGTATATATTTTTTGTGCTCGACATATCTAATGTGTTTAAATAGTCAATAATTTCGAGTGCGTCCATTTTAGAAATACTGTCGTCGTACATGCTCGGAATCATATCCATCATGGTATTTTGTACGTGCGAAATAATTAGAATCATATCTTCACAATACACTGAAGGATTATTGAAACCATTCTCTTTTTTATGACGATGTACCAAACGTCCGCCTTTGCAAATTGAAGCTACAGGACATTCCAAACACTTTGTGCAAAGTTTTTCTGTGCTGTCTTCAAAGTATAATTTCCCTAAAGGTAGTTGTGTAATATCTTTAAAATCATTCGTAACAATATTCATGTTGGTTTTGGTAAAACTTTCACCACAACCTTTCAACGAATCAATTGCTTCAATGTCGCCATTTGTTTCTATAACAAGGGCATGCGCTTCTTGTCGTGCAATTTTCTGTGAGCCTAAAATTGCATTAGTCAAACCATTAAAAAACGGTATAATAGGACGATCTGCGTCAGCAATCCATAAATTATACAATTCAATCAACCATTTCCCCATGGCTTTTGGTTGGTATGGAAAACTATCATGCGTATAATCTGGCAACAGGAAATTTACATAATCGGAAGAAATATCAGTTAAATGTTTATACGTAGTTTTTGCTGATTCGTCAATATTCATCACACTAATTACCGAAACAAAGCCTAGTTGTTTTTTAAGCAATCTCAATCCTTTAATCACATCATCATAACTTCCATTTTCCTTATGATCTTTCCGATACATATCGTGTGCTTTTTTGGTTCCATCCAAACTGACACCTGGAAATATTTTGTGTTCTCTCAACACTTCTGCCCAAGCTTCATCAATTAAAACGCCGTTGGTTTGTACATTATATTCAAACGTAATATCGGGAAACTGTTCTTTTAAAATTGCGGCTTGCGTAATAAATTTTCCGAAAAAAGTTTTATCGATCAACAAAGGTTCGCCACCGTGAAAAGTAAACGTGAATACTTCCTGTGGATATTCGGTTAGATAGTTTGCAACACGTTTTATAATTTGCGGAATCATACTTTCTTTCATAAACTTTGGTTGATTTCTAAAAGAGGAATCGCCTAAATTATACATAAAACAGTAAGAGCAATTCAAATTACATCTACTGGCAACTTTTAAAACTAATCGATTGAAATGCATATAAAACTTTTTGAGGTGAATATTAAAATAACAGTTGCTCAACATGTTAAACTAAACAATGTTTTCCGTATTGTTGGTTGTTGAGCAACTGTATAAGTGTTATTTATAGTATAAAAACGAGCTTATCTTACAGGTTTGTGATCTACTGGTTCGTACGCTCTAAGGCAACGACCTAAATTTACATTCCAGTAATACCCATCAGGACATCTTGGTCCACCGCCACCAGTTGGAATGTGATCATCAACAGGTATATCTTCTGCACCTCCGAAAATAGCGTTTAAATCTTCAATTTGCTTTTCAGATAAAGCGTCTACTGTTTTGTTTAAGAAAAACTTTTTTTTCATAATAGTTTGATTGTTGTGGTCTCTACTCTAATATTTAAAATGGCTTTTTGAGTTCCTCCATTTATGATAGCATCTTGAAATTAACTGTAGTTTGATATCATTGTACTAAGCTTTTGGCGCATGGTCTGCAGGCTCGTAAGGATAATCACCTTCTCTTAAGCAACGTCCTAAATTTACATTCCAGTAATATCCATCTGGACATCTTGGACCTCCGCCACCTGTTGGATAGTGAATAATATCATCATCCCAAGGAACACCAGCTGCTTCTTCACCTCTAGTGGCTAAACCTCCAAAAACTGTGTTCAAATCTTTTAGTTGCTTTTCAGATAAAGCATCTACCGTTTTGTTTAAAAAAAACTTTTTTTTCATAATAGTTTGATTGTTGTGGTCTCTACTCTAATGTTTAAAATGGCTTTTTGAGTTCCTCCATTACTGAATTAATTCTTTATTAATATACGCTGGTTTTACACTGAAAAACAAGGAAACTATGTGCGGTTTTATAAAACATCATGTAAAATAAAATGCTTTAAAAGCCATATTTGTAAAGGATTGCCAATAAAAAGTGTAGTTTTGTCGCTGAAAAAATTCAATTGAAAGAAAATCTTGTATTTTTTAAAAAAGGCGTAAAATATTTACGATATCTAAACGTTTTAAATAAAGATTTTAGTTACTTTGTACACATGCAGAAAAAGATCCTCTTTTCCTTTTTTTTGTTTATAACGACACTTACCACCGCGCAAATCGGAGGTAGATACACGTATCAGTTTTTAAACCTAATTTCTTCACCAAGACAAGCAGCTCTTGGAGGAAAAGTCATTACAAATTATGATAAAGATGTAAATCAGGCATTATTTAATCCCGCAACTATTAATTATACGATGGATAATCAGTTGTCTGTAAACTATGTAAATTACTTAGGAGATGTAAATTACGGTTCTGCTGCGTATGCGTATACTTGGGACAGAAGAGTGCAAACATTACATGCAGGAGTTACGTATGTGTCGTACGGCCAGTTTGATGGTTATGACGAACAAGGAAACTCAACAGGAAGTTTTACAGGAAATGAAGTTGCCTTATCAGTAGGATATGCGTACAATATTCCTTGGACAGATATTCATGTTGGAGTCAATACAAAATTTATAAATTCCAAACTAGAGCAATACAATTCTTTTGGTGGCGCTGTAGATTTAGGAATTATGTATGTTAATGAAGAACTAGAATTTAACGTTGCTTTGGTAGCGAGAAACTTAGGGTTTCAGTTTACAACTTATGCAGGTGTGCAAGAACAATTGCCTTTTGAATTGATTTTAGGATTGTCACAAAAACTAGAACACGTTCCTATTCGTTGGCACGTAACTTTTGAAAATTTGCAAGAATGGAATATTGCATTTGCCAATCCGAATAGAGCAGAACAATCTATTGAAGGTGGCGTGACCGAAGAAAAAGTGACGTTCGCTAAAAACTTAATTCGTCGTACGATTGTGGGAATGGAATTGTTTCCAGACAGAGGATTTAATATTCGACTTGGATATAACTTCCGTAGAGGAGAAGAACTAAAAATAGTAGATCAACGTAATTTTTCGGGAATTACCGCAGGATTTGGACTTCGAATCAATAAATTAAAATTCGATTATACCTACGCACGCTATGCTATTGCAGCCAATACAAGTATGTTTGGTGTAACGATCAATTTGCAATAAGACACAACGCTTTTTATACAGCGAAAAAGACGCGATCATGAAAAAAATTACCATTGCCATTGATGGCTTTTCATCTACAGGAAAAAGTACGATTGCCAAACAATTAGCCAAAACATTAGAGTATATTTATGTAGATACAGGCGCTATGTATCGTGCAGTAACTTTATATGCACTTCGAAAAAAGTATATTGATGCAACCGATTTTTCTATAAATGCTTTGGTAGAAGATTTGGACAACATTCACTTAAACTTTATGTATAATGAGTCTTTGGGCTTCGCCGAAATGTACTTAAATGGGGAAAATGTAGAAAGCGAAATTAGAACCTTGCGAGTTTCTGATTATGTGAGTAAAGTGGCTGCAGTTCCTGAAGTTCGGTATCAGTTGGTAAAGCAACAACAAAAAATGGGCGAAGACAAAGGAATTGTAATGGATGGAAGAGATATTGGAACTGTTGTGTTTCCAGATGCAGAATTGAAACTATTTATGACGGCTTCTCCAGAAAAGAGAGCCATGCGTCGTTATAAAGAACTCATCGATAAAGGTGATGCCGTAAAATACGAAGACGTTCTACGAAATGTTCAAAACAGAGATTATATAGATTCGCACCGAGAAGATTCACCTTTACGACAAGCAGAAGGTGCCGTTGCTATTGATAATAGTGATATGGGATTGAAAGAACAGTTTGAACGAATTTTGAATCTTGTCAATCGTACTATAAACATATAAAAACGGTATAGATCTAAAAAAATGCTCCTCATACAGGTTATTTTAGGACAATAAAAATTAATATCCTATCTTCAAAATCGAAAAAGAAATCGATTAACTTTACCAAACTGTATGAAAATTGCTAAACATATATTTTTAATATCCATCAATGTCTTTATGCTATTGCTCATATCTTCATGTTCAGAAGAAGACACCGAAATTGAGTCATATTTTGAAATTACTGAAACTCAATTATACGCTCCACCAGAAGAAACGGAATTCAATATTGATATTTCTACGAATGTTAATTGGAAAATAGTATCGACTCCAGACTGGATACAAGTGATGCCTGAAGTTGATTACAATATTAATAAACTGCAAATTACTGTTTTTGAAAATGAAGGGTATTCTTCAAGAGAAGGAAAAATCAAAATAAAGACGACTGGTACTGTTTTTGAAATTGAAATTCGCCAAGGAACTTTTTATGAAGATTTCCGTAAATGTTATGTGACTTTTGAGGCTTCTGGTTATCAAGGTAATTCTGTTTTTACAGTGTACACGCAGAGTGATGCGAAACCCGATTATTATTGGGGATTCACAATTCGCCATGAACAAAATTTATCTGATGAAGTATATTCTGATCAATACCGAATTTCATCTTGTGAAGAATTCATGTATAATGGATATGAAATGATACCAACAGAAACTACAATATTGCATATTGGTGAGTCAGAGTTTGCATACAAAAAAGATGATGCTTCATATTTTACAGGCGGTTTTCATGGAAATGAAACATTAGAAGAGATAAACTTCTTTATTGACAATGATTTAATCACGAATCTTAGTTCTGAATTTACAATGAGACCTTGTGAAGAGTTTTCATATTTGCAAAAAAGTATAATGCATAAAAATGATATATCTCACACAGAAGAAGCCACGCATATAAAACGAACTACAATTAAAGATGGTGGTTATAATACAAAAAACACCTTAATAGGAATAGAAACTGTTTCTATGAACATTTGTTATGGATCTATAGTGTCAGTAAGCATAGATGTTGGCGAAAAAGGATATACAGATAACTTTAACGAATCTATCACGTTTAATCAAAATGGAAATAGAAAGATGGAAGAAGTTAATGATATCATGTTTTTGTGGAGTAATGATAGCCAACTTTCTACAAAAATAAAAAGTGTATTTAGTATTCACAACAATTCTTCAAAGCAATATATATGGGACACTCAATATTATAGTAAGTATTACAGGTATATTCAAAATGTTGACCTTGGTATTGGGGAAGTATGGAATTTTGAGACAAAGGTAATTTTTAATAAAATGAGATAAATAAAAAACCACCTCATTAAATAAACGCTTAAAAGCTAATAAGTTTCAATGAAAATACAGTTCAAATAGTACTTTTTGAAATGCCTTTTTAATCTTAACTTGAGAAAATAAATCATGCTACTCCTTTTGTAATATGAAAACTTCCAAACAGTTATTTTTGATATCGATCAATATTTTTATTGTGTTTCTCATATCTTCATGTGCAAAAAATAAAAATCATGAAACTCAATTAGATACTTCACAAGAAGAAACTGACGTAGATATTAATACTAACCAAGAAAGTTTTACTGAAGAATTTAAAAAATGTTATGTGACTTTTGATCCTGAAGGTCACAAAGGTAATCATCTGTTTAAAGTATATGCACAAAGTACTACAAAACCCAACTATTACTGGGGTTTTACCATTGCTCGTGAGCAGGATTTATCAGATGATATATATTCAGATCAATACAGAATACTATACTGTAAAGAATTTGTATATAAAGGAAAAGAAATGTTTCCAACAGGATATACACTGCTACATCATGGAGAATCTGAATTTACATACAAAAGATTAGGAGCTTCGGAACCTACAGGTGGATTTCATGGGAGAGAAAAATTTACAGAAATAAGCTTTCTTATAGATGGTAATTTAATAAATGATAGTACTACTGAATTTAAAATGAGAGGATGCAAAAGTTTTACATACATACAAAAAAGTATTATGTATAGAGAAGACAACGCACACACGGAAGATGCTACGCATTTAAAAACAACAAAAATTTCAGATGGTGGATACTTTACAAAAAATACAATTACAGCTAAAGATATGATCCCAATGAATACTTGTTTTGGATCTGTAGTATCCGTTAGTGTTGATGTAGTAGAAAAAGGATCTGCCGCTAATCATGAAAATGTTGTTAGTTTTAATCAAGATGGAAAACGAAAACTAGAAGGATATAGTGATGAGTTATTTGTGTGGAACGATACAAAAAAGTTATCTGCAAATATAGAAAGCAAGTTTAGTATCTATAATGTATATGCTACCCAATATATATGGGATACTCAGCATTATGGTAAGTATTACAGATACTTTCAAAATATTAATCTAAATGCAGGAGAATCTTGGTTTTTTGAAACAAAAGTTACTTTTGATAAACTATAACGCATAAAAAAAGCTTCCAATTTGGAAGCTTTTTGTCTTTTATACATTACCTAATTACGATAAATGTGGAATTGTCAACTCTTGTCCTGGATGAATTACATCTGGATTGTCAAGAACATTACCATTAGCTTTGAAAATAGCGTGATACTCACCAGCTTTTCCATAATACTGCTTTGCAATTTTACCTAACGTATCTCCGCTTACTACTGTATGACGGTGAAAAACAGACTCGTCAGCTACTTCAATGTGCGCGTCAATGTCTTGTGCCATTTCTCCGCCAAGTTCTTTAATTTTATCCCACATCAAGTTTTTCTCATATTGCGTACCTGCTATACCACTTATTTTTAGTATACCATCAGCTTCTTCTACATTTCCATTTTGAATATTTAACTCTTGTCCAAGATCTAAAACTCCTTGATATTTCGCTTTTACACTCATTGTTTTTTGTTATTTTAATTATTAATATCATAAATATAAAGCAAAAAAATAGATTTTATGTTATGACAGTGTTACAATATTTTTTTTCGATGAAAATCATGTTTCTTAGTTAAATTGAATAAAAGCACTTGTTTTGAAAGACTATTAGTTTGTAAATCAAAATAATAATCATACTTTTGCACTCCTTTTTGGCATGATAGAGAATCGGAAAAGGGACAACATATTTTTTATAAAACATAACAATCTACTGCTTTTACATGCAAAGATTCTCTAACTGAGCGGTATACAAATTTTACATCAGCAAATGGCTGAAGAAAGCACAAACACAGACGTTCAGGACGTTAAAAACCCTGAAGAATTTCTAGCAAATTTTAACTGGCACAATTACGAAGAAGGAATTGACCAAGTAGAAGACGAAAAGTTAGAAGAATTCGAAAAATTAGTAGCGGCAAATTTCGTAGACACAGATGATGATGCTGTCGTAGATGGAACTGTAGTAAGAATGACTGACAGAGAAGCGATCATTGATATCAATGCAAAATCTGAAGGTGTAATTTCTTTAAACGAATTTCGTTACAATCCAGACTTAAAAGTAGGAGACAAAGTAGAAGTATTAATTGACGTTCGTGAAGACAGAACAGGACAATTAGTATTATCTCACAGAAAAGCGAGAACTATCAAAGCTTGGGACAGAGTAAATGCTGCTCATGACAATGGTGAAATCGTGAATGGTTTTGTAAAATGCAGAACTAAAGGTGGTATGATTGTAGACGTATTCGGAATTGAAGCGTTCTTACCAGGATCTCAAATTGACGTGAAGCCAATTAGAGATTACGATCAGTATGTTAATAAAACAATGGAATTCAAAGTGGTTAAAATTAACCATGAATTCAAAAACGTTGTTGTATCTCACAAAGCGCTTATTGAAGCTGATATTGAGTTACAGAAGAAAGAAATTATCAGTCAATTAGAAAAAGGTCAAGTACTAGAAGGAATTGTGAAAAACATTACTTCTTATGGTGTATTTATTGATCTTGGTGGCGTTGATGGATTAATTCACATTACAGATCTTTCTTGGTCTCGTATCAACCATCCAAATGAGGTTGTTGAATTAGATCAGAAATTAAATGTTGTAATCCTTGATTTTGATGATAACAAATCAAGAATCCAATTAGGATTAAAGCAATTAAGCGCGCATCCTTGGGAAGCTTTAGATTCGGAATTAAAAATCGGAGATCAAGTAAAAGGAAAAGTGGTTGTTATTGCTGATTACGGTGCATTTATCGAAGTTGCAGAAGGTGTTGAAGGATTAATTCACGTTTCTGAAATGTCTTGGTCTACTCACTTACGTTCGGCGCAAGATTTCGTAAAAGTTGGAGATGAAGTAGAAGCTAAAATCTTAACTTTAGATAGAGAAGATCGTAAAATGTCTCTTGGTATCAAGCAAATGACGCCAGATCCTTGGACTGATATTACAACTAAATACCCTGTAGGTTCTAAACACACAGGAACTGTACGTAACTTCACTAACTTTGGTGTATTCGTAGAATTAGAAGAAGGAATTGACGGATTAATTTATATCTCTGATTTATCTTGGACTAAGAAAGTGAAGCATCCATCTGAGTTTGTTACTGTTGGTGACAAATTGGAAGTACTTGTATTAGAATTAGATGTAGATGGACGTAAATTAAGTTTAGGTCACAAACAAACTACTGAAAATCCTTGGGATAAGTATGAAGGAGAATTTGGTGTAGGTACAATGCATACAGCAGAAATTACAGATACGAATGATAAAGGTGCAACAGTAGCTTTAAACGAAGATGTAGTAGCTTTTATTCCTTCTCGTCACTTAGAAAAAGAAGACGGAAAGAAATTGAAGAAAGGTGAAACAGCTGAGTTCAAAGTAATTGAATTCAATAAAGAATTCAAAAGAGTTGTAGCTTCTCATACAGCTATCTTTAGAGAAGAAGAGCAACGTAATGTGCAAGCAGCAGCTAAGAAATCAGCAAATGCTGACAAAACTACGCTTGGAGATTTAAATGCATTAAAAGCATTAAAAGAAAAAATGGAAGGAAAATAATTTCGAACATTTTATCATATATAAGAAAGCCGTTTCAATTTGAAACGGCTTTTTTTGTATTAGTGTGAAATTTTCTAATCAACTTTCCAAAATATTGGCAACACATATTTCACACTTACTGTTCTTCCTTTTTGCTTAGCAGGCGTCATTTTGGGTAATGATTGTATGACGCGTTTTACTTCTGTCTCCATATCAGGGAAATTTGTGCGAACTTGTATGTTTTGAATTAAACCCGAAGTATTTATCTCAAACATAGTTTGAATCTTACGCGTCGTGTTGGCTTGTTGATTTTTAGTCATAATTTCCATATCAAGATTCCTTTGGATAAACTTCTCAATCTTTTCACTCATACATTTTTTACGTTCCATTGTTGATTCAAAAGTTTCACAGCCAGGAAAAATAGGTACCGTTTCAACAAGCTCAAAAGAAAGTATTGGATCAGGTTCTTCAACAAGCATAACTTCAACAGGTTCTGCTTCAAACACATCATTGACAAGTGTTTTAAGTGTTTCAGTTCGTTGACACGGAAACACTACCGATTCAATAGCTCTTTTTAACTTTATAAGTTCACGATGTTTTTTCAATTTTATCTGATTCGTTTTTCTTGAAGCCTGATACAAAACTTCAGTTTCCAATGAACTATTTTGATTGTTCAAATTAGATAATCGTTTGCGTAAAGTTTCAACAGTGATTTTGCGAAGTTTTAACTTATCAGAAGCATTTCTAATGGTTTTATCAATATAAAAAGGAATAGCATTCAAATACCCAATACAATGCACACGATACTTTAGTAAATCATTTAGCTTATACGTAAAACGACCATTCTCAGCGTTAAGCCTTACAAAACTGTTGAATTTTGTCGGAACCAAATACACAAACAACTTATCAAAACGTTCTGTATTTTCAATCAAAACTTCATACTCAGAATAGCTAATGGTAACACTCTTTTCTTTGGTCTTCACAGTTGTTGTTGTTCTACTTTTAACACTAGAAACGACATCTTCATTGAGAATTCGATCAATATTCTTCCAACCTGTTGTTCTAATTGGCGCTCTATAAATACGTTTTCTTTTTTCTTTTTGAATCGTACGTGCTACAGAAGTAACTTTGGTTGAAACCTCATTTGAAACTGTGTTTGTTCGACTAATTTGTGTTCGATTACTTCTGGTTTGATTAAAACGACGCGGCAATCTCGCTCCTAAATCTTTTGCAACCTTAGCTGTAGTAATTGCCAATTCATTTTGGTAATAGTTTTGCAATTGCTGTTTTGAAAACGCTTGATACTTTTTGTCAATACTTAGTAACGAATCCATTTTTCTTTGCGATTTCTCCAAAGCCAAGCGATACACTTTTTGTTGTTGTATATAATAAGCATTTAGTTTAGAAACTTCTGAACTAACATTAGGAACATTTGTCAACTTTTGCGCAGCAAAAAACTCAAACTGTTCGCGAAGTGAAGTATACTTATATCTAGTAACAATCATTTCATCAACTTCATATAAATTGCGATCAAGATTTTGAACATACACATCAAAAATACTATTTGCTGATTCACAATTCTGATGAATCACGCGCAAACGTTCTTCAAAGGCTTTCGTAGCTATAAATGTATTTTGATAGCGTTCATTCCAAATTGTTTTTACTTTTAATGGATCTAAGCCTAAAACAACCTCTTCAACTGGAGTAAGTAAATCATCAACCTTCACAGTATCTTTTTGAGTAATAATGACATCTCTAATTATAGTATCTCTGGGGATTATATCACCTAATATTTTATTGGAAAAATTAATCTTATCAGATGATAATGCATTACTGGTAGTTTTAGCAAAACTATAATACAAACTATCAGTAAACTTTTTATCGGTACGATCATATCCTTTTTTGGAAAGTGTTTCCAAATACGCTGGCGGATAAAAATTTAGACTATAAATGTCTTCCGGAATCAACGCTGTGTTTAGTGGTTTCGGATTTGTCCAATTGATTGTTCCGTCTTCAGCTTTTTCTCCGTCAAACAATTGCATGCCTTCTTTATAGTTTTGTGTTGGAATATCTGCTGTAATTTCTTTTTCAGGATTGATGTGTAGTTTTTCACCATTACTAGTAGCTTCAATAAAAAACATACCGCCAGTTTCCAATGGTTTATCATTAAAAAGCGTAGACAAGCCAGCAGTCATAATTGTATGCGAATCGACAGCTTCTTTTACTTCAAGTTGAATATTTCCATTCACTACATTTTGATTGGCATCTACAAATGCGTTTTCAGGAATTAAAAACACGATTCCGCTTTGAGTTTCTACAATCGTATCTTTTTCAGTCAAAATGCTAAAAACCTCTGATTGTATTTCTTCCAAAGGATCTACAACAGTATTTTCTGCAAAAACGGTTGTTCCTGATTGTGTTTTTATAGAAGTTTTCTTTTTTGGAATTGTATCAGGAACGGAGACGACTTTCTTTTGCGTTATTTGTTTTTCCTGTACATGTTGTTCAACTTTCGTTGGAATCGACTCTGCTTCAATTGAACTTTCTGCGGAAGCGTTTATAAAATACCAAGCCGAAAGTGCGATTACGAGCGTGATAACAAACATTCCGATGATTTTTAAAAGTTTCCAGAATTTATATGTTTTTGCAGCATCTTGAATGTTGTTTTGCAAGGAAATACGCTCCAAACTTTGCATCAACTGTTCTTGTAACTCAACATCATTTTTAAAAATAGGATCGGTTGCCATGCGCGTTTCAAATTGGTTGGTTTCTGCGTCGGTAAGTACATTTAGTAAGTACTTTTCTATATATGCAATTGTTTCTAATTCAGTTCTCATCGCTTCGCTTTTAAAGTTCGTAATTCGTTCTTAGCGCGTTCCAAACACTTATATTTTTGTGTTTTGGCAGATGATTCTGAAGTAAAATCCAACAACTTGGCAATTTCACGCATCTTCTTCTTATCAATATAAAATAGCGATAGTAGTTTTAGACATTTATCTCCAATAGATCGCAAGGCTTTTTCAGCCAATCGATACTTTTCTTCTTCTTGCAAATGAAAATCTACAGAAATGGTTTCGTCTTTTAAAAAGGCTTGATCAAAAGCGTCGGTTTGTTTATTTTTCTGTTTTAATTGATCTTTCCATAAATACTTACAAATACTGAAAACATAGGTTTCAATACGTGCAGTCAGTTTAAAATCGGGCGTTTTAGCTTTTCTGTAAAAAATTAATAATGCTTCCTGAAACACATCTTGTGCTTCTTCTTTGGTGCCACCGTGTTTGCATATAAAGCGTGATACCTTCGGAAAGTATCTGTAAATCTTTACAAAAGCTTTCTCCTTCTTCTCGGAAGTCAGCAGTTGTAACAGTGATTGATCGTTCATAATAATACGTTTATATACTTAATGGTAAAACAGCAAAAAGGTAACCATTCTTTTTTGAAAATTATTTTTTAAAGTCATACAATATTAATTTGAATTTGAATGGAATTATAGATTAAAATCCATTACATTCACTAACTATAAATGCAAAAAAAATAGAACGATTCTTCAGATTTAATTTCTAATTTACCAAGACTATGAAAAAACTAATTGTAATAATAGCCTTATTGAGTATTTTTTCTTGTTCTAATCATTCTATGAAAAATGTATCAGAAAGCATACCAAAAAACAAAGATTCTTTAAAAACAACTTGGATTAAAGTCGCTGATACACTGTCAAACTTTGAAGCCTTAGTAGCTTCTGGGCATTTGTACTACATTGAACACATGTCGGTTGACTATGATAATTTTGGTAAAGACTTTTGGAAATCTATTGATACAACAATTAATAATGATCGCATATTTATCAAGACAAGAGTTGGAGCATGTCAAAAAGTAGGAGATACTTTATTTACGGAACTTTGTATTGAGCGCCAACAACATACAGTAAATAAACGTATTGGAAAAGTCATTAAATTTGTTGGTAATGGATCTGGATATGCTGCCAACATAGAATATTTGTATGATGCATCGGGGAAATTACGTCAATATAAAAATTCAAATACTGTATTTTATTTAAAATATGATGCGGCAAATCAATTGGAAGAAGTTTTAAAAACTAATATCATAAATGGAATACAAATAGAAATTGAACGGATTCAATTTAGAAAAATCTCATTAAATAAAAAATAGACAGCATTTTGATTAAAATGCTGTCTATTGTAAGTTTTTGTTTCGTTAGTGTTATTCTCTCTTATAGAATTGTAATTGTTCACAATCCATACATAAATTATCATCTAAGGTTACTATCTTAGGGAATGTGGCATCACTCAGACTTATTTTGAAGTTTTTCATTATAATTTTCCCATCTATAAATTTATTAGAGGAGTTTTTAAATTTGAGTTTTTCAGCCTTTACCAACATTTTGTTTTTATACATAAAAGAGCTGTCTTTTTGAATTTTAATTTCCGTGACTTTTGCTTCTTTTTCGTTGTGATTGGGTTTTAATACATATACTCCAGCAAAATCTTCTACTATTTTATTTTTGTGCGCATTTGTATTAATAGTATGTATTCGATCCCAAATATATAAATCAACTAATTTATCTTTTCCAATCAGTTTTTTATAGTCTTGAATTAGCGTTGTGTCAATGCTGGAATTTTGTTCTTTACTGAGAATAGTATGAAATTTATATACAGGCGAACTCTCAAAGTCTGCATATACAGCAGAAAGACTATCTATTTTCTGCTCTAAATCTTCACATGAATGATCAACTTGTTTTTGTTGACAAGCGAAACATGCTAATAAAACAGTTAATGCGGTTATATGTTTGATGATTTTTTTCATTTTAAATATCTTATCGTTTTTTCCAATTCAACACAACACAATCATCATCTTTAATTAAATGAACTTTTAAAGCTACATGTTCTAACGGATACACAGGCTTAAAACCGTATTCTTTTTGAACATCTTTGATGTGTTTTTCAAGTACTTTTTGTTCAATTGTATATAAATCTTCTACATTGCTAAAAACGATCTTTTCTTGCGCTTGGCACTTTTTTCCTGTGTTTACAAAAACGAACGTATTTTTAAAAACAAAAGTTTCTTGAGTTGCATGTAAGTTTCTTTTAAAATTTTGATCAAACTTTAAATATACCTGCTTTTTCTTATTGTTCTTTCCATCTTTATACAGCTTAAAATAATCAGTATCATTGTTTTGTGCAAAAGCCCCAAAAGTAAACATAAGAACGATTATAAAGATATTTCTAATTACATGTAGTGTCTCCATTGATAAATATGTGTTTCCTTAAAAGGATTGTAATGTATAATATTCTTTGCCTTTTTATCTTTAATATACGTTAAGTCAACAATTTTGATTTTTTTAAAATCTTTAATCGAAAGAGTATCTCTTTGAGATTTTGTTTTATGTGTAGAAAATTGCTCATTATCAACATAATAATATACAAAGTCTCTTTCAGAAAGCTTTCTGTATTTACTTTGGATTGATGAATTTCCAGCGCCATCTTCTACACTAATTTTTTCCTTATTTGTAGTGTCAAATAATAGGTATGCGGTTTCTTTTTCTGCTTGTCCTAAACAAATGAACGAGCAGAAAAGTGTTATTAGGAAAATCAACTTTTTCATTTAATACAATTTTATTCATTAAAAACAGGTTTCATAAGCCAAAATATGTAACTTTCACTGTCTACCTTTTCAATAAAAACCATTTCATAAGGGTACTTTTTCCAAATCATCTTATTGTCTTTGCTTACATCTTGCACGGAAAAGGCATTGAGTTTATCGATATTAGACTTTTTAATTGATTTGTCGATGGAATAAAATTTATAATACTTTTTATTTGGAATTGGATTCACAATTACTATCTCATTATTCTTTTTACTAGTGTTTTGAGATTTCTCCTTAAGCCAGTCGTTTTTATGATCATAATAAGGTATTTCTAAAGTCGCTCTACCTTCCTTCTTTATCATTTTATAAAAGTTCGTATTATCTAAAATGATGTACACATTTTCATGGCTTTGACTAAGTATACTGTTTGATATAAATAGTATAATGATAAAATTTAATATTTTTAACATCGTTATATTTTTAGTTACACTCTTCTGCGCCTGACGCATTGAATGTGTTATTCTCTCTTATAAAACTGTAATTGTTCACAATCCATACATAAATTATCATCTAAGGTTACTATTTTTGGGAATGTGGCATCACTCAGACTTATTTTGAAGTTATTTATGATAATTTTTCCATCTATAAATTTATTTGAGGAGTTTTTGAATTTGAGTTTTTCAGCCTTTACCAGCAATTTATTTTTATACATAAAAGAGCTGTCTTTCTGAATTTTGATGGTCGTGACTTTTGCCTCTTTTTCATTATGATTGGGTTTCAATACATACACTCCTGCAAAATCTTCTACTATTTTATTTTTGTGAGCATTTGTATTAATAGTATGTATTCGATCCCAAATATATAAATCAACTAATTTATCTTTTCCAATCAGTTTTTTATATGCTTCAATTAAAGTTGTATCAATGCTAGTATTTTGTTCTTTACTGAGAATAGTATAAAATTTATATACAGGCGAACTCTCAAAGTCTGCATATACAGCAGAAAGACTATCTATTTTCTGCTCTAAATCTTCACATGAATGATCAACTTGCTTTTGTTGGCAAGCAAAACATGCTAATAAAACAGTTAATGCGATTAGATGTAGTATGATTTTTTTCATTTGATAGTATTTCAATAGTTTTATTCCACATAATATTTCCACTTCACTTTATATTTCAGAAGTGTTGAAGCATCAATTTTCTCAACGATATACAAGTTGGGGAATACTTTGAAAGGATACAAAGGATTTGTTTTGGCAACAGCTTCTTTTAAGTCGGTGATATCAGAAATTTTTACATCTTTCAAATAGTTTATCGATAATGTGTCAATTTTCGTATTGGAAAGAAATAGTTCTTTGCAAATATAAAACCTATATGAATACTCTTTTAAACTTGATTTCGTCTTTAGATATGTATCGCTAGTATTTGTTTTAGAATGATACCTTCCGTTATCTTTTTTCGAAACCTGACATAATTCATTACTTTCTGAATCAACGAGAAGAAAATATTCTTTTTCATTTTGTGCATTTGAAATGTAGAAAAACAAAATAAATGCGATGAGGATGTATCGTTTCATATTTGATGTTTTATTAATTACAGTTTTCATTTTTATAAGTATTTATATATGTGGAAATAACTTGATCTACCCTGTCTTTTTCTTCTTGAGTAGTTAATTCTTCCCATTCGATAATATTACTATGATTTAAACCTTCCCAAGCTAAGTCTAGATAAAGTTGTAATGGCTGTTGATTATCAGGTACAGCAATTCCTGTATCTACTTCTTGTAGAACTCTACCTATAGTTTCTCTGTAATGAGCCGCCATCTGTTGGTGTTGAAAGCCATTTAAGCCAAAACGTGTATAATAATCTAGCATTCCAGGATAATTACTCTGTGTTAACATTTGATTTAATGTCGCAACATTAATATCACCATTATCATTAGATAACTCTAATAATTTTCTAAACATTTCTGCATGTATTACCTCATGTATTATAGTCTTTGCTATTAATAAATTTGGTCTGTAATTATAACCACTGTGAGAACTATCATTATTAAGAGTCACTGTAATTACATAATTTTCAGGTGGAGAAGTTTCTCCTCTTGTGCCATCGTCTAAATCATCAGCATTAAACTTCAAATGAGCAACGGGGAAATCTCCATCAAACTTTTTTATCGCATTTTTAAAACCATTACTCGAAGATTTCAACTTATTAAAAACACAAAGTGCCTTTCCTTCCAGTTCATTGATAATTTGATACTCATCATAAGCGTCTTCTAATTGTTCTATAATTTCCTCCTTCGACTCTTCACTACAACCAGTATCTTGAAGATAATTATTAATTTCAATCCAAGTACTCAATGTTAAACTATTTTGACCAAAAACTTCCGGGTCAATAGTCGTAGCATCTACAGTATTAAATTGTGCAACCCCGTTTATACAATCCAGAATAGATTGTTTTACATTTTCTTCTCTTGAAATTATAGAAGTCACAATGTTAGCAGGTTCATCAGTGTCATCAGTTGTATCAGCTGCATTTCCACCACCGCCATTAGTAGTATCATTAGAAGTATTAGTCGGAGGTGTATGATCATCAGTAGCATCTGATCCGCCACTTCCTCCATCGGGACAATATATTTCTATAACTGTGTACGTATTGCAAGGATCGTCATCGTTTTCATGTTCGCATGCGTTTTGTACATAACCGTTTGTGGAGTATAAATAC
>NZ_JBGCDL010000235.1:0-4524 GCF_045105435.1 Kordia sp.
ATTTTTGGCGATATCTTTTTAGAAGACTTGCGAAAATATAGAGAAGAAAAACTACAAGAAGTTGGGATTACAGGAGTATTTCCACTTTGGAAGCAAGATACGAAAGCGTTACTACAAGAATTCATTTCCTTGGGTTTTAAAGCAATTACGGTTTGTGTAAATGCAAAACATTTAGACGATTCTTTTGTGGGAAGAATTTTGGATGAAAATTTCATTAATGACTTGCCTTCAACCGTTGATCCTTGCGGAGAAAATGGGGAATTCCATACGTTTGTCTTTGACGGACCTATATTTTCCTCTCCAATTAATTTTACTATTGGCGAGAAAGTGTTAAAAACCTATACACCATCTAAAAAAGAGGAAGACAGTTGTGCCTCAGATGATTCTACTTGGGATACTGCTTTTTGGTATTGCGATTTAATTCCGAAATAGATAAAAACTCTTAAAAATTAACGTTTCTCTGTGAAAATTTTAATCAATCTTTAGCAATTACTTAAGAATAAATTAAGACACATCTAAGCTATATTTGACTGTGAAACAAAACGAAGTTTCGCAGCAATTTTTTCATAGCTGAAGGTGGGATATCAGTTATTAGGTTGGTTGAGGAAAAAGTCATTCAAGTTATTGAATGACTTTTTTATTGTAGTGAAACTCAGTTTTGAAAAGCCTAAAAGGCGCATTCAAAACTGTAAGTTGAACTAATCACATAAAAATCTCTTTAAAATACACAATCACAGCCACGGGAAGTAGCCATTTAACAGCAGTATATACAATTGAAGCTAGTACGGCTAGTACAATAACAACCCACAGCCATCTTTTTTGTTTTTTGTCCATGTTTAAAACTACAAAAGTTTCTGAAAGTAAAAAAGTCGGAAGCATGACCTTCCGACTTAGTTTTAATTAAAAATTTTGCTTTCTACGATATTTGACAATATCCCCAAAAACAGAAAAATCGTTCGTATTCCATTCCTGGTAATGAATTCAGAACTTGACAATCGCTATTGTTACGACATTGCATTCCTGTACCGCCATTAATTACGGATTGTTGTTTTTTGTTGATTTCTTGCACACCTTTTAGGTTTAAAATGCTTTTTTTCATGATATAGTTTTTTGGTTAAACATATATCAAATGAAGAAGAAATATTTCATTAAATAAAAGAATGCTACCTTAAATTGGATGATTTAAGACATGAAATTTTTTGTCAATTCATCTGTATTAAACAAAAAAAACGAACCGAAGTTCGCTTTTAGATGTTAGATAGCTTATAAATCACAACATCCAATGTCATTTTTACGATGACTTACTGCCCAACCTCTTTGAGTTGGACTACAACTTGTAATTCTCTGAAAACAACCAATAAGTAAACCTGTACCACCATTGATGGTCATTTGTTCTTTTTTACTCAATTCTTTCCCTAAGTTTGAAATGTTCTTTAACATAATAATAAAGTTTTAAAAATTAATATGTTACGAATTTAGATTGATCTGATAGAATACTAAAATAACTTTTCCTACAATTCCCTGAATTATGTTTTATTCGTGCGGAGTAGATATAAGAAAGGAACCCTAAAGAAAGCGAACCGAAGTCTGCTTATATTATTTATGTTTCAGCAGTCGAATTTCCACCGCAAATGGCTAGCAAATTTTTAATTGTTGGAGTCGTAGGATACAAAAAATCAATTGCCCAAAAACCAATACTTAATTTTTACGTAAATACTTTCGTTCCACATAAAAAGTGGCAAAAGGAATCAAAGAAGCCACAAACAAAATACCAAAACTTTTCTTAGACCATTTTTGTTCTTCGGTGACCAAATAGGCAAACAATACATACGCTAAAAATAAAACTCCGTGTGACATTCCTACAATTTTATTTGGCATCGGCATTTCCATAAAATACTTTAAAGGCATCGTAATAAAGAAAGCGATATATGAAATTCCTTCTAAAATAGAAAGGAATCGAAACTTTTTAAGTGTGCTTGTTTCTTTTTCAACTGATTCTAACATAACTATTTAATGCTGTTTTTAAGTTTGTTTATTCCGTAATACAATGTTTTCATAAACATGGTTTCGTCTCTTGGATCGCATTTATATTTTATAAAATCATAATATTTCAATTCTTGCTTTTTGGTATCCATGACGAAAATTGAAATATAATTCACGAATATGCCATCACCTGCATAACTCTGTACTTCAATAAAAAGTTGTAGGTCTGTATTGTTGTTAGGAATAGCCAAAACTTCAAAGTCTTCTTGTCTTGCTTCTCCATCCTTTAATCTTAAAATTGGCCCAACAATTTCGTTGTAATTTTTACCTAAAAGAATAGAAGCATCTGTAAGTTGAATAGTCGGAAATACTTTTAAAGCTACTTTTTGCGATGTTTTTCCAAGTTTGTAGCGTATTTGGTCTTTTTCTAGCGAATCGGTTTGTGTAGAAAAGCGAATATACGTAGTTGCATACGATAAACTATCTAAAGAAGTCAATGTATTCAATTCAAAACTACTATCCTGATCATAAATCTTAGCATCTTCCGCACAAGTTGTTTTTGGCGGCAATTTGGGTTTCGTTTTACTTTTAGTACTTCCACAACCAACTAAAACAATTCCGATAAGGATAAAAACAATTTTTTTCATCTGAATACAAATTAAAAGTATAAAAAAAAGCCGCTCAGTGAGCAGCTTTTCAATATATATTATTAAATGTGAATGACTTCATCATACGCATCGGCAACGGCTTCCATTACCGCTTCACTCATCGTTGGATGTGGATGCACAGCTTTCAATACTTCGTGTCCTGTAGTTTCTAACTTTCTACCCAAAACAGCTTCTGCAATCATGTCCGTTACGCCAGCACCAATCATGTGACAACCTAACCATTCTCCGTATTTTGCGTCGAAAATTACTTTTACAAAACCTTCCTTATTTCCACCAGCACTTGCTTTTCCAGATGCAGAAAACGGGAATTTACCAACTTTAATGTCAATTCCTTGCTCTTTTGCTTGCGCTTCCGTTAAACCAACAGAAGCAATCTCAGGAGCACAATACGTACACCCAGGAATATTTCCGTAGTCTAAAGCTTCCACATGCATTCCTGCAATCTTCTCTACACATAAAATTCCTTCCGCAGAAGCAACGTGTGCTAATGCTTGTCCAGGCGTAACATCTCCAATGGCATAATATCCAGGAATATTTGTTTGGTAGTAATCGTTCACTAAAATCTTATCTCTATCAGTTGCAATTCCAACTGCTTCTAATCCAATATTTTCAATGTTGGTTTTAATTCCAACTGCCGAAAGTACAATGTCAGCTTCTAAAACTTGCTCGCCTTTCTTCGTTTTCACTGTAGCTTTTACGCCATCGCCAGAAGTATCAACCGAAGTCACTTCCGCAGAAGTCATAATCTTAATACCACTTTTCTTAAACGAACGTTCCAATTGTTTAGACACATCTGCATCTTCCACAGGAACAATCTTTGGCATATATTCTACAATCGTAACTTCCGTTCCCATTGAGTTGTAAAAATATGCAAACTCAACACCAATAGCTCCCGATCCTACTACGATCATCTTCTTTGGTTGGTTAGGTAACGTCATTGCTTCACGGTATCCAATTACTTTCTTACCATCTTGTGGTAAACTTGGCAACTCACGAGAGCGTGCTCCAGTTGCAATTACAATATGCTTTGCACTATATTCGGTAACTTTACCGTCTTTATCAGTAACGTCAAGTTTCTTTCCAGCTTTCAACTTTCCAAAACCATTAATTACATCAATCTTATTCTTCTTCATTAAGAACTGAACACCTTTGCTCATTCCATCGGCAACGCCACGACTACGTTGTACAACTGCGTCAAAATCCTTATCGTATTCTTTCACAGACAGTCCGTAATCTCCAGCATGTTTCAAATACTCAAAAACCTGTGCTGATTTCAATAACGCTTTCGTCGGAATACATCCCCAATTTAAGCAAACGCCACCGAGGCTTTCTTTCTCAACCACTGCGGTTTTCAACCCTAATTGAGAAGCTCTAATGGCAGTTACATATCCACCAGGACCACTTCCTAAAACGATGATATCGTATGTACTCATATCTTAAAATTTAGTTGTCTAATTTTCGAAGTGCAAATTTACGGAATTCTATGGTAACTATAAACTTTCTATACTTGTTTTTGCTTTGGCAGGTTAGCATAGGTATTGTTAGTGTTTTTGCGTTTTTTGTTTTTTGTGGATTTGTCAATCTGTCAATTCGTTCATTTCGTATACCAATCTCATTCAAGTATTCCAAAGTGCGCTTATAATTATGATCAATTGACAAATGACAAAAAAACAAATTAACATTAATAAGGAAGTTCCCTTCCGCTACGCTACAGGTCGCGCTATTCGCTACAAGTCCTCGCTCGCACACTCGCTGTGGGCTTTCCACTGCTATCGCTAACTCGCTTCGAAGTACGTTTTTAAATTTTTGATGTACGATTGTTGATTTCACAGATCGTCAGTTCGATTTCTTTTGTCATATCGAGCGCAGTCGA
>NZ_JBGCDL010000236.1:0-9076 GCF_045105435.1 Kordia sp.
TAATCACCTATAAACGTGATGACGGATTGGATCTTTCTGGAACGTTATACTTACCTACAAATTTTGAAGAAGGAAAAAAATATCCAATGATTCTTTGGGCATATCCTAGAGAATATAAAGACAAGAAAAATGCTAGTCAAGTAACTGCTAACGCAGATAAATTCACGTATCCGTATTATGGCTCACCTGTGTATTGGGTAACCAGAGGTTATGTGGTTTTAGATGATGCTTCTTTCCCAATTGTAGGTGAAGGAAACGAAGAACCGAATGATACATTTATCAAACAATTGGTAGCCAATGGAAAAGCGGCCATTGATGCTGTTGATAAGTTAGGATATATTGACCGAACAAAAGTTGCCGTTGGCGGACATTCGTATGGCGCTTTTATGACCGCAAACTTATTAACACATTCCAATTTATTTGCCGCAGGAATTGCTCGAAGTGGCGCATATAATAGAACTTTAACTCCGTACGGATTTCAAAGTGAAGAGCGTAATTACTGGGAAGCTCCAGAAGTGTATTACAACATGTCTCCTTTTATGCATGCTGATAAAATGAAAACACCATTATTACTAATTCATGGGGAAGCAGACAACAACTCAGGAACCTATCCTTTACAAAGTGAGCGTTATTTTAATGCCTTAAAAGGTATGGGCGCACCTGTACGTTTGGTCATGCTACCGAAAGAAAGTCATGGATATCGCTCTAAAGAATCAATTATGCATTTATTGTGGGAACAAGATCGTTGGCTTGAAATGCATGTGAAAAATAAAGAATTAGATCAAGATCATAAAACGCAACGTAAAAAGTAAATACATATTTATTTCAAATACTGAACTCCGCTTTTTGGCGGAGTTTTTCTTTTATACCCTTTTTGACAGAAATTATGTCATCTTGTCACTTGTGCAAAGTTGGTATTTTTTTTGGGAAGTAGTATTCGTAATAAAGCATGAAAAAATAATAATAAACTAATACTATATAAAAATGGCAACAGGAAATATTAATGTATCTGTAGAAAATATTTTCCCTTTAATTAAGAAGTTCTTATACAGCGATCACGAAATCTTTTTAAGAGAACTTATTTCAAATGCAACGGATGCGACTTTAAAACTAAAGCACTTAACAAACATTGGTGAAGTAAGTGTAGAGTACGGAAATCCAGTCATTGAAATTAAAGTAGATAAAGAAGGAAAGAAATTGCACATTATCGATCAAGGAATCGGAATGTCCGCAGAGGAAATTCAAAAATATATCAACGAAGTGGCTTTTTCTGGAGCCGAAGAATTCTTAGAAAAGTATAAAGATTCTGCCAAAGATTCAGGAATTATAGGACATTTTGGTCTTGGTTTCTACTCTGCCTTTATGGTTGCAGAAAAAGTAGAAATCATTTCTAAAAGTCACGGTGATGCAAAAGCAGCACATTGGACATGTGATGGTTCTCCAGAATATACAATGGAAGCACATGACAAGACCGAAAGAGGAACTGAAATTATTTTACATATTGCAGAAGATTCTACCGAATTCTTAGAAGATTCAAGAATCACAGAATTATTAGTAAAGTATAATAAGTTCATGCCGATTCCGATCAAATTTGGAACAAAAGAAGAAACGTTACCACTTCCAGAAGATGCAGAAGAAGGCGCAGAAGCAGAAAAAATTACCGTTGATAATATCATCAACAATCCAAATCCGGCTTGGACAAAACAACCGGCAGATTTAGAAGACGCTGATTATAAAAGTTTTTACCGCGAATTATATCCTTCACAATTTGAAGAACCATTATTCAACATTCACTTAAATGTAGATTATCCGTTTAACCTAACAGGAATTTTATATTTCCCGAAGCTTGGAAACGATATGAATATGCAAAAGGATAAAATTCAATTGTATCAAAACCAAGTTTTTGTAACGGACAATGTAGAAGGAATTGTTCCTGAGTTTTTAACAATGCTTAAAGGTGTTATTGATTCTCCAGACATTCCATTAAACGTATCGCGTTCATACTTACAAGCTGATGGAAACGTGAAGAAAATTTCTTCATACATCACACGTAAAGTGGCAGATAAATTAAGCTCTTTATTTAAAAATAGCAGAGAAGATTTTGAAGCAAAATGGGATGATATTAAGATTGTGATTGAATACGGAATGCTTTCAGAAGAAAAATTCTTTGACAAAGCTGATAAATTCGCATTGTATCCTTCTGTAGATGGAAACTATTACACGTATGAAGAATTACACGAAAAAATAAAAGATACGCAAACGGACAAAGATGATAAGACTATCATTTTATACGCTTCTAACAAAGATCAACAACACAGCTACATTCAAGCTGCAAAAGACAAAGGATACGAAGTATTATTGTTAGATTCTCCAATTGTTTCACACTTAATTCAAAAGTTAGAAACTTCAAAAGAGAATATTTCATTTGCCCGTGTTGATGCAGATCATATTGACAACATCATCAAAAAAGACGAAGAAAAAATCTCGAAACTTTCTGATGAAGAAACAGCATCATTAAAAACAACATTGACAGAAATTGTGCCTGCTGACAAATATACTGTTCAGTTAGAAGCAATGGATTCTAACGCTTCACCATTTATGATTACGCAACCAGAATTCATGCGTCGTATGAAGGAAATGCAACAATCTGGCGGTGGCGGAATGTTTGGAAATTTCCCAGAAATGTACAACTTAGTCGTAAACACAAATCACGAATTGGTTGGACAAATTCTGAACACAAAAACAAGAAAGAAACAAGAACGTTTAATCAAGCAATCACTCGATTTAGCACGTTTATCTCAAAACTTATTAACGGGAGAAGAATTGACACAATTCATCAAACGTAGTTATGATATGATTAAGTAGATTAAAAAAATCTTATTTTAAAGCCTCTTCACCTGAAGAGGCTTTTTTTTTGTAACTATTTTCGAGTAGCATCGTCATACTACTTTACCATTCAATCAAAAACAATAAAAACGAACACCAGATGAAAAAAACAATCATTCTCAACCTATTCTTTTTAGGGCTTTTTATAGCAACTCCGTCTATACAACATGCACAAAGTATGGAAACTCAGATTGATCAACTCATGAACGATCAATACCAAAAAGATAATTTTGGCGCTACGATTTTAGTTTCAAAAGAAGGGAAAGTGATCTTCCGAAAAGCATACGGAAAAGCAAATGCAGAACTAGATATTGATGTAATTCCTGAAAGTGTTTTTGAAATTGGTTCGATTACCAAACAATTTACCGCAGTCGGAATTTTAATGTTACTCGAAGAAGGAAAGCTTTCACTAGATGATGAAATCACGAAGTTCATTCCCGATTATCCAACACAAGACACAAAAATTACCATTCATCACTTATTAACACATACATCCGGAATTAAAAGTTACACCTCAATTCCTTCGTTAAGAGACTTTGCTAGAAAAGATCTTTCGGTTACAGAATTAATTGACGCGTTTAAAAATGAACCGATGGATTTTAAACCGAATGAAGAATTTCGTTATAACAATTCGGGCTACGTTCTTTTAGGTTACATCATTGAAAAAATAAGCGGTGTTTCTTATGAAGAATTCATTCAAAAGCGAATTTTCGATAAATTAAAAATGACTACTTCGTACTACGGAAGTAAATCAAAAATCATCAAAAACAGAGCGTATGGCTACCAAGAACGTGAAAACGAATTTAAAAATGCAGATTATATTAGCATGACAATTCCGTACGCAGCAGGTTCAATTATGTCTACAGTAGATGATTTATTGAAGTGGAATACTGCTATTCGCAATCACAAATTAATTTCTAAAGAAAGTACGCAAAAAGCATTTACAAATTATAAAATAAACAACGGAAACAATATCAATTACGGATATGGTTGGTTTACGAATAGAATTAAAGATGTTCCTGTAATTGAGCATGGTGGCGGAATTTTTGGTTATACAACGCAAGGAATTTATGTACCAAGCGAAAACGCATATATTATTATTTTGACTAATTGTGATTGTATAACTCCGACAGATATTGCGTATAAAATAGCCGCTATTACTATTGGAAAACCGTATGCAAAAGTTTCTGATGCTATTAAACTCAGTAAAGAAAAATTACAAAAATGGGTTGGCGCCTATAAATTTGATGATGGTACTACCCGATTTATCACACTGAAAGGCAAACAATTATACAGTAAACGACTTAATAGCAATGGTACATTTAAAATTTACCCAACATCTGAAAAAAGTTTTTTCTTTGACGATAGTTTTGCTGAATATATCTTTTCTGATGACACAAAAAAGCAAGCCATTTTCAGAGATAACAGCATAGTATCAACAGGTTTTTGGAGTGATGAAAAAATGCCTGAACCTAAAAAGGAAATGAAGCTTTCGCCAGAAGTACTAAAACAATATGTAGGAACGTATCAATTGGCACCAAATTTACAAGTAGAAGTTACGGTTGAAGGTGATAAACTTTTTGCACAACCTACCAATCAATCGAAAGTAGAATTATTTGCAGAAGCGGAACATAAATTCTTTTTAAAAGTAGTGGTTGCTACGATTACTTTTGAAATGGATGAAACCACAAAATTACCTGTTAGTTTAACTTTAGATCAAGGAGGCAATCAAATGAACGCGAAAAAAATTAACTAAAAATCAAGAAATATTTCATATAAAAAAACACGAATTTAGTAATTACTAGAGTCGTGTTTTTTTATAAATTCGATCATATCTTATACTTTTCAGCAGCATCAGCAATAATTCGCTGCCTGAAAAATTGATTCTCTTCTAAATAATTTATTTTCTACGATTCGGACGTGTTGATGAATTGCTAGTATATCGTATTCTTTTAATTCCCATCGTATCTACTACGACTACAACCTCATCATCAGCATTGGTTTCATTAGTTGGTGTTTGTGCTGGATATATCTGTTGTGCAGATGCTCTTGTGCTAGTTTCATCAGAGGTAATGTCGTCTGAGGTACAAGCGGTTGCGAATAAAACAAGTACACATACGAAACTAAATATACGCTTCTTTATTTTCATGGCTGACCGTTTAAGTTTTGTTAAATATAACACATAATCTATTAACCTTACAACTTTATTATGCACAATACGTTTTTATAACTATTAAAAGACGCATCATTAATACAGCGAAGAAACATTCATTTGTGATGATCAATTTCCTATTTTTACAAAAATATTTTTTTTGAAACTTCTCGAAACACATATTGTCCCTAAGTTACACGCACCTGTGCGAATGCAAGAATATGATGTGGCAAATTTTGATTGTATTGCAACAAAGAGTACGTTAAAAAAAAGTATCAAAAAGCAATTAGTGACTGTTAATGAAAAAACGGCAACGACAGGAATGTATGTTTCCGAAAATGATATCATTAAAATTTATGCGGAAGCTACGATTGTCAAAAAAATATTCAAACTAGAAATTCCTGTTATTTTCGAAGATGATTGTATTGCTATCATCAACAAACCTGCTGGCTTTCCCACGAATGGAAACTATTTTAAAACGATTGAAAATGCTTTACCTAACAATCTAAAACCTTCCGCTGCAATTGACGTACTCAATTATCCCAAACCAGTACATCGCTTGGATAATCCTACGAGTGGAATTTTAATTATTGCAAAGACAAAAAGTGCACAAAGAGATTTATATCGTCAATTTGAATCACAACAAATTACAAAGGAATATCAGGCAATTGTTATAGGAAAAACGACTGACGAAGGTGAGATCCATTCCGCTGTAGCTGAAAAAAAAGCATACACCAAGTACAAAACGTTACAGACAGTTTCTTCGCTACAAAATGGGCACTTATCCTTAGTACACTTATTTCCTTCAACGGGAAGAACGCATCAATTGCGAATTCACTTGGCAAGTATACAGCATCCAATTGTTGGCGATCCATTGTACGGAAAAGCAGAAGAAAATTATAAAAAAGGACTGTTTTTATGTGCGACTTCCATTCAGTTTACACATCCTGAAACGAAAGAAAAAATATCCTTCAGCATCAATCCGCCTAATAAATATGCGAACTTTTTAGCACGTGAAGAAAGACGCTTTTTGAAGTTTCGAGATTAGATTCACTTGATTGTCAAATTTTTGCATAAAAAAAGCGAACTCGAAAGTCCGCTTGTATATTTATCTTTTTTAAAACAGTTATGATGAAATATATTGTGTCATTTTCTGCATTAGCTTATCAGCACTTTTTGCTTTATTGATGGTCACTTCTGCAGTAATAGAATGTATTTCTCCACCTAAAATTTGTTGTGTATTTTTAATTTCGAATGTTCTGAACTTGTTGATCATATTATATATATTTAAAATAATTACTAAGATACAAAAAAACGAACGCTAAAGCTCGCTTTTAATATTAAGGTGTTGGTGCGGTTTTACACATCCATCCACATCCGGTAAAATAAACCCAAGGACTTATACAGTTTACATCTGTCGTTGGCGCATCATAACAAGGTGGACGAAAGCCTCCGTGAATACTGCTTTGTTCATTTTTCTTTATTACGTGTATTCCTTTGTACTTTAAAATATTTTCTAACATTTTTGCTTGATTAAAAATTAATATCAATGTAAGTTACTGAAATCAAATCATCAATGTTTACGGAAAAACCTTACTTAACATTTGAAATAAGCAAAAAAAAAAGCGAACTCGAAAGTTCGCTTGTCTATTATAATTGATTTTTTTGGATTTTGGATTTTACATTTTAGATATAACTTCCATCACACAAATAGCCTGTTGTTCCGTGCGAACCAAAACGTTGGCACCAACCTGCGGTATTACAGCAATTTCCTGGGCCACAATTTCCGTTAATACCACACTGTCGTTTTCCTCCATTTATAGTATTTTGTTCTTCTTTTTTTAATTCGCGAACACCTTCAAAATTTAAAATGTTTTGTAACATATTGTTTCTATTTTTAAGATTAGTAGAATTTCAAATTACTAAATACAAACAATAAACGGGTACGGTATCACCGTAATTAACAGCTTATGAACACATTATAGAATTATATATTCGGTAGCACCTGCGCCGCCTGTAATTGTTGCTACATTTTCGATTTTGAATTCTTGAAGTTTGTCTAACATAATTTTTGATTTTAATTGAACAATAATTTTAGATGAAGTTACAAAAAAAAATTAGTGTACTGGAAAATCAAAGTATTGATTTCGATACGGTTCGCCACGCAATGTAAAATGCCACCACTCTTGTGGATAGTTTCTAAAACCGTTTTGTAACATGGCTTCTTGCAATAGTTTTCGATTGTGCAATTGTTCTTTTGTCAAATTTTGATACGCAACCCAAGATATTTTACCAAAAAAATCATACGAACTTCCCATATCCAATTCTTTTTTGGTGTCTAAATGAATTAGTGTAATATCAACTGTACTTCCGCTACTATGACGTGATTTTGTGGCAATGTATTCCAATCTGAATAAATCTTTTTTTGCTACATTTGGATAATATTCTTGCTTCATCAATGTATCACTTAAATTTCTTGCCCAACGACGAAAATGATCTACAGCGCGTTGTGGTCGGTATGCATCAAACACTTTAATTCCTAAGTTTTGCTTTTTGAGCACTTTTTGTACTTTTTGAAGGGCCAACGTTGCAGGCAAAGACAAGATACACTTTTCCGCTTCATAGCCATCTATATGTGTTCCCACAAAATTATCAGAACAAAAATAGCGCAACTCTACAGTAATACCTGGAATATAATCTGTAACGTACACAAAGTCTTTAGGAAGTTGTGATGAAGACTGAATTGCAAGCGCACTTACAAGAATTAATAGTATATTTATTGACTTTAACATAGTAATATTTCAACGAATTACAAACATACACATTAATCCTACATGAACGATCCTAACGAACAGAGTACAAAGCGTTTTTTGAAAAATTTAGCGATGATTATTGGTGTTGGAATTGTTTTTATTAGCATTATTTATTTTGGGAAAAAATATAAGGATTCGCAAAAAATAGCTGAAACTACTGAATTTTTTAATCAATTTTCTGATGAAACTTATGTTGAATTTGCACAAAAATTAGAACAATCTATTCACGACAACAACCCTGAACTATTTGATAATACTGTGGATGTTGCTTCTTTATTTGGTTTTTCAAATCGTGAATTGGTAGAAAGTTTTAAGAAAAGACAAGTAGTGGATTTTTTAAAACCACAACTAAAAATTGGGACTTCTATACATAACCAATTAATTAACCCAAACTATTTTAAATATACCAAATTTTATAAAAAAGAGGGCGTTCCACATATTGTGTTTAGACTTTATAGTTTGGATTTTATCAACTTTATGGATTTTACACTTGGTATCAAAAAAGATAACATCGTAGTCACAGACATCTATAGTTTCTATACAGGAAACTTATTCTCTGAAATGGCTTCAGAAGTGTATTATAAAACTGTGAAAAGAAATTCATTATCTCACTATGAGATGCAAGCATACCAAAAAGCAAAAAATTATTTACAATTGGGGAATTACGAAGAAGCATACAATCTGCTCGTTTCTATTCCTGTCAACAAAAGAAATCCACGCCACTATGAGTTTTTATTGCTAGCTGTTTCAAATTATAGTGAAGACAAGTTACAGGAGGTCATTACAGAAATGAAAACGCTAAAACCTGATGATGCCCGGATGCATGCGTATTTGAATTTTCAAGAAAGTTTTATGCAAGCTACTCCAAATCTAGACAAACTAAATACTGCTATTGACAATTTAGTGGATTATGTAGGCGAAGATCCTATTTTTGATTTTTACAGAGGGTTAATCTATGATTTAGAGACTGATTTTGAAAAAGCAGTGCCTTTTTTTGATCGATTAATCACAGAAATTCCAGATTTTTTTGAAGGGTATTATTACAAACTTTATGGTTTATTGCTTCAAAATGAAATAGATGAAGCGCTTAGTTTGACAACAAAAATGACAGAAAGTTTTACGGTAAATGAAGAAGACCTTTCATTTGACCTCCAAGAATTCCCAGCATTTATCAATTCTGAAGCCTATAAAAATATTTTCAAAAATGCAGAATAAACAAGGATTT
>NZ_JBGCDL010000237.1:0-5086 GCF_045105435.1 Kordia sp.
AATTGCAGGAAAATTAAGTTTAAAAATCCAGCAATTAGACGTTATTATTGAAACAAAAACGAAAGATGATGTATTTGTCCGTTTAAAAGTTTCAGTTCAATATAAAGTAATCAAACTTAAAGTAGAAGATGCTTTTTATAAGTTAGATTATCCGCACGATCAAATTACATCGTATGTATTTGATGTAGTTCGTGCCGAAGTTCCAAAAATGATTTTGGATGATGTATTCTTACGTAAAGATGATATTGCAATTGCTGTAAAAGCTGAATTGAATGACGCCATGATAGAATATGGTTATGATATCATTAAAACACTTGTAACTGATATTGACCCTGATGCGCAAGTAAAAGAAGCCATGAACCGAATTAATGCTGCCGATAGAGAAAAAACTGCTGCACAATATGAAGGAGATGCACAACGTATTTTAATCGTTGAAAAAGCAAAAGCAGAAGCAGAAAGCAAGCGTTTACAAGGGCAAGGTATTGCCGATCAGCGTCGTGAAATTGCACGTGGTTTGGAAGAATCTGTAGAAGTATTGAATAAAGTTGGAATTAACTCGCAAGAAGCATCTGCCTTAATTGTAGTAACTCAACATTATGATACACTACAAGCTATTGGTCAGGAAACAAATAGTAATTTAATTTTACTACCAAACTCGCCACAAGCAGGAAGCAATATGCTAAACGATATGGTTGCTAGTTTTACCGCAAGTAATCAAATTGGTGAAGCGATGAAAAATCAGAAAAAGAAAAGTGAGTAATTAAACACTTTTTATATAAAAACCCAAAATGGCACGATTTTGGGTTTTTTCCATTATATTAAAAAATTATAACACTCCATCAACATGAAAAAAATCACGTTACTCCTATTTGTATTTTGTGCTACACACGTATTTTCACAAGATATGAAAACGCTAAAATCAAGCGCAAAGAAAGACGCACAAGCTGCTTGTGACGCAACTATAAAAGAAGATTTTAAAACCTTACTTACGTACACACATCCAAACATTTTAAATGCTGCTGGCGGCGCTGATGTTATGGAAGAATATTTAAAAACTACATTTTCGCAAATGAAGGCAGGTGGATTTGCGTATGAAATTGCAGAAACAAAATCGGTTTCTAACATTGTAAAAGAACAAGGAGAATATCGCTGTTATGTAGAAAATTACAACGTAATGAAAATGAGCGGAAAGCGCATTATTTCAACAAGTTATATGTTAGGTTTTTATAATGAAACTGCTAAAAAATGGACATTCGTAGAAGCCAAAGAAATGAAAGATACGGGTTCAATTATTGCGTATTTCCCAGATTTTAAAACGTCTTTAAAAATTCCGGAGAATACGATGGAAATGACAGAGATTAAAGAGTAAGAAATATTTAGAAACGTTATGCTGAACTTGATTCAGTGTCAATTCAGAATCTCATAACAAATGGAAATCTATTTAATGAGATTTTGACGCTCATCAAAAATTTATAAACGTTCGTCAAACGAATTGTATAGTCTTCGTTTTATGTGGTTATTTTGAAGTATCAAAAAACAATCATCATGAAACGAAGACTTATTTATTTTATTACTATTTTTTTATGTGTGTATTCGGTGCTTTCACAAGAAAAAGCCATAAACAACATTGATACTGCTACACTGTCTTCCGAAATACGAAAAGTCATTGCTGAAAACAGTGAACTTTTTCCAAATAACACACAACTTTCTATTGCGTTAATTGATGGCGAAACCACAAATTATATTGGAGTAATTCGTAAAAACGACACCTTACAAAGTATTGACAATAAAGAAGGGGTTTTTGAAATTGGCTCCAATACAAAAGTGTTTACTTCACTCCTACTTTCGCATCAAATTCAGGCAGGAAACCTTCAACTGAATGATAAATTGGTAGATATATTATCGTTTCCGATAGAAAAATCATCAAAGAAAATAAACGAAATTAGCCTAAAAATGCTTGCTAACCATTCATCTGGTTTGCCAAGATTGCCAAAAAATATCTTTCCGCTATTACAAGAAAACATGGAAAATCCATATAAAAAATATACAGTTGACCTGTTGCAAACGTATTTGAAAAATGAAATAGCTTTGGACAATATTCCTGGAAAAGTGAGTGCATATTCCAACTTAGGCGCAGGATTGTTAGGATACATTCTAACAGAAAAAACGAAGAAATCGTATGAAAATTTACTGCAAGAACATATTTTGAAACCGTTACAAATGCACAATACCACTACTCTTTTATCAAAAGTAGAGCAATCTCAATTGGTTAAAGGTTTGAAAGCAGATGGTACAGAAAACTCCAATTGGGATTTTACAGATGCGCTTGTTGGCGCTGGCGGAATAAAATCGAATGTAGTTGATATGGAGAAATTTATCCGTAAGAACTTCAAAGAAGATGCTGTTTATAATGTACCGCAACAAGCAACGATCAACGTAAACAAAATGGTTCAAGTTGGTTTGGGCTGGCATATTATTACGAAAGAAGGAAAAACAGTATTGTTTCACAACGGCGGCACTGGCGGATATTCATCGTGTATGATTATTGATAAAGAAAATAAAAAAGCTGTTGTACTGCTCACAAATGTTTCTGCTTTTAGTCCACAGAATCCAAAAATTGATAATTTATGTTTTACTTTGATTGAACTTTTGTAGCTTTTATAAAAAACTACAAAAGTTCGTCAAACTAAACTTGATTCGGTTTCTCATAACAATTAAAATATATATTTAGTGAGATGCTGAATCAAGTTTAGCATGACTTTTCAAAAAATAATACCATGTCAAAAACAAAACTATACATACTTATTTTAGGACATCTTGTTTTTTGGGTGTTGAATTATTTGTACATCACCACAGGAAATTTGACCTGGATGGGATTTGACAATCAGTCGGGTTCGCTTGGTTTTGTATATAGTTACGGAATGGTTTTCAACGCGTTTTTGTGCTATATTCAAGTTTTTTGGTTGGTTCCTGCTTTTTTTATCAAGCATAAAAAATTAAAATTTTGGACGTATTCGTTGTTGATTTTGATTGGAATCACTTTCGTGGAAAGTTACATAGATACACGAGTTGCTTCACAGTATAACTTACTTACGCCAGAAACGCCTTTGCCGCTTGTCATTTTTGGAATTTTTATTCAAAATGCATTCTTTCACATTTTATATACCGCTTTTGGATTTTTATATCGCTTTTTGTTTGAATATAGAAATGCAGAACGCGCCAAACAAATTTTATTAAAAGAGACACATCAAACAGAATTAAAATACTTAAAAGCACAGTTAAATCCACACTTTCTATTCAACGGAATCAACAGCGTTTATCATTTAATTGGTAACAATAACAAGTTAGCAAAAGATACATTATTGCAGTTTTCGGGCTTATTGCGGTACCAATTGTATGAAAGTAGCGAAGCCTTTATTCCGTTGGAAAAAGAATTGGATTATGTGTTGCAATATATTCGTTTGGAAGCCATTCGAAAAGGCGATGATATTGTATTAAAATACACTATTGATTTTGAACATGCTTCGCTAAAAATTGCACCATTATTGCTGACTCCTTTTATTGAAAATGCATTTAAACATATAAGTCATCATGAGGAAGCAGAAAAAAATAGCATTGTAATTACTATTGAAGAAGCTGCGCATAAAATTGTATTATCTGTAAAAAATACCACGGATGTCACTTTACAACAAATAAAAATTGGTGGTGTTGGTTTGCAAAATGTACAACGAAGATTGGCACTTTTATATCCTGAAAAGCATACCTTAACAATTATTGAAAAGGACGATTTTTATCAAGTTGATTTAATTATTGATATGAAATGAAAACACTAAACTGTATTATTATTGACGATGAACCGTTGGCAAGAAAAGGCTTGGAAACCTATTGTAATGATATTTCTTTTTTAAATGTAGTTGGTGTGTGTAAAAATGCATTGCGAGCAAATGAAATATTACACGAACAAACGGTTGATTTGATTTTTTTGGATATTAATATGCCAATTGTATCTGGATTGGATTGGCTAAAAAGTTTACCCACTTCTCCAATGGTTATTATGACAACTGCCTATCCACAATATGCGCTAGAGAGTTTTTCGTATGAAGTTATTGATTATTTGGTAAAGCCAATTTCGTTTGATCGTTTTTTGCAAGCCGTAAATAAAGCCTATCGTTTAACTAAAACAACTGAAGACGAAGCAGTCTTTTTTGTGAAGCGTGATAAATCGCTCAAAAAAATAAAGCTTGACCAAGTTTTGTTTGTGGAAGCCATGCAAAATTATGTAAAAATTGTAACGACTACAGAAACTATTATTACACATACAACTTTGAAACAATTGCGAGACAAATTGCCAAATGAGTTTTTTGTACAAACACATAAATCGTATTTGGTTTCTAAAGCACAAGTTTCTGAAATTTTAGGAAATCAGATTTTGATTGGCGCGCACACAATTCCGATTAGTGTACGATTGAAAAAGGAGGTTTTACAGCAAATTTTAAATTCGTAAATCAAAAATCCACACACTTCACCTCAACTTCGTTATTTTTAATTTTTAAGTAGTTTTTAGCGCAGTTCTTCATTAAACAAATAAAGTGGTTTCGAGTTTGTTTTATATGTGTAAAAACGCTTCTAAAAAGGTTATTTTTGATAAATGATTTAGATCGTTTTATTAGAAAGTATAAACAAAATCTATACTTCATTTTTAAGTAAAAAAAATCCCAAGAACGTACTGTTCTCAGGATTTTTTATAATGGTTGGATTGGTGTTACTCTTTTAGTTTACAATCAACTTTTTTGTCAGTGTTTGATTTCCTATTGTAATTCGTACAAAGTATAATCCTGTTCCGTATTGAGAAACATCTAGTTTTTGTCGTGCATTCGCATTAAAACGTGTTTCTTTTGTTTTTGAAATGCTTTGTCCAATGCTGTTTAGCAATTCTATTTGGTAGGTATTTCCAATAGTCGTATTAATTACCACATCAACATTGCTTGTGGCTGGATTTGGATACATAGAAATTGCGCGGTCTAAGGTGTTTTCGCTTACAGATAAAATTGACGATTCAACTTTAATATTATCAATATATATACTG
>NZ_JBGCDL010000238.1:0-5844 GCF_045105435.1 Kordia sp.
TTTCACAATTATTAACATTTTTTAATCAATTTCTAATATTCTCTTAACATATAGAAACACATTTTCGACCTATATTTGTACTGTTGTATTAAGCTAAATACAACGTTTTTTGGGTTAGTTAAAAAATAAAATCGGGTCGTCGGATCCGATTTTTCTTTTTATAAGTTTTTGTGAAGTGTTTTGAAATACTCAAAAGCTTTCGCAAGTCGCGAACCATACCAACTAAAATATTCGCCATCTACGAAAACTGTTTTTGCGTGATGTGTAAAACGTCCCAATTCAAACGCATGTTCTTCTTTAAACGGATATGGCTCCGAAGATAACATGACAATATCTGGATCGCCTTCCAAACGTATTTTTTTAATTGCTACTTCTGGATATCTTCCGTGCGATTCGTAGATATTTTCAAATTTACACAAAGTCAATAAGTAATTGATAAATGTATCTTTCCCAGCTGCCATCCAAGGCTTTCGCCAGATAAAATATGCAACTTTTCGCACTGGAATGTCTTTTACAAATTCTTGAAAGTCCTTTAAATGAAATTGAATCTTGTTATTAATTTTTGATGCTTCTGTGTTGCATTTCATCATAACGCCATATTGCGTAATCATTTCCATAGATTCGTCAATAGTTTTCACATCAGAAACATGCACTGGAAATAATTTTTCGAGCGTTTCTACGATCTCTTTTGTGTTTTCTTCTTTATTACACAAAATAAGATCGGGTTGCAGTTCTTTTATTTTTTCAAGTTTGATGTTTTTTGTGCCGCCTACAACCGTTTTCGTACTTTTTAGGTGATACGGATGTACACAGAATTTTGTAATTCCCACAATGCGATCTTCCAAACCTAAATCGTATAACAATTCGGTTTGCGAAGGCACTAACGAAATAATTCGTTTTGGCGTATTTTCTAGTGTGAACGTTCTATGTAATTGATCTGTAACTTTCATATATGAGATTCTGAATCAAGTTCAGAATGACGAAAGGTTATTATTTCGTCAAAATTTCTGCCATTTGCACTTGTAATGCTGCTGCTTTTTTCGCTGCGGCGGAAGCAAAATCGGCTTCGTTTGACGCATAGATGATTCCACGAGAAGAATTGATGAGCAAACCAACATTTTCTGTCATTCCGTATTTGCAAACCTCTTGCAAGTTTCCGCCTTGCGCACCAACTCCAGGAACTAGTAGGAAACTTTCTGGTATTATTTCGCGAATTTCTCCTAAGAATGAAGCTTTGGTTGCGCCTACAACATACATTAAATTCTCACTGTTTTCCCACGTTTTAGACGTTTCTAGTACATGTTTGTATACTTCTTTATTGTCAATGGTTTTCGTTTGAAAATCGAACGCACCTTTGTTTGAAGTTAATGCCAATAAAATAGTGTGCTTTCCCTTAAAAGCTAAAAAAGGTTCTACGGAGTCTTTTCCCATGTATGGTGCGACAGTTACCGAATCGAACGCTAAATCTTCAAAGAACGCTTTCGCATACATGCTTGATGTATTTCCGATATCGCCACGTTTTGCATCGGCAATTGTAAAAATTTCAGGATGATTTGTATTTAGGTACTGAATCGTTTTTTCGAGCGCTTGCCAACCTTTAATTCCGTACGCTTCATAAAACGCGGTATTTGGTTTGTAGGCAACTGCCAAATGATGTGTGGCATCAATGATTGCTTTGTTAAATTCAAAAATTGGATCGTCAGTCTCTAATAGGAATTTCGGAATTTTTTGTAAATCTACATCCAATCCGATACATAAAAACGATTTCTTTTTGTGTATTTCTACAATTAGTTGTGTTGTGGTCATTTTTTGGGTGTTTGGTATTTGGTATTTGGTGTTTGGTTCTAATATTGCGTTTTAGTATAATTAATCAAAGCATTGATACTTTTTTGTAATCTATTTACCTTACTTATAACTATTTCACTATCGTGAGTAGAAATATAGGAAAGTCTTTCACATATTATAAGTTGTGTTTCTAATTCATAAGATGAACCCAAGCTGATTTTTAAAAAACGAGCAAAATCTTTTTGTGAATCTTTAGCACAGCCTTCCGCTATATTGGAAGGTATAGATACAACAGCTCTTGAAAGTTTCGAGTACAAACCTAACTTTTCTGAGTTAGGAAGTTTGCCAATCAATTCATAAACAATTGCTACTAAATCAATGGAATCATTCCATATATTCAATTTTCGAAAATTTCTCATAATAATCTATATATAAGAGCATTTCGAGGGTATTATCTACAAATTTAATTTTATCAATACTTTCAGTTTAAGACCCAAGACCAAAAACCCAAGACCCAAGACCCAAGACCCAAGACCTAAATCACATTAAAATTCACTAGATTCTTTCAACTTCTCTGTGTTTTCAACTAACATTAATTCGTCTAATATTTTTTGAATGTCTCCATTGATAATATTTGATAAATCGTATAATGTCAATCCAATTCTGTGATCGGTAACACGTCCTTGCGGATAATTGTAGGTTCTAATTTTTGCACTTCTATCTCCAGAAGAAACCATACTCTTACGACGTGCAGAATCTGCTGCTAGTTTTTTCTCCAATTCTTTATCGTATAAACGAGAACGCAATACTTTTAAGGCTTTTTCTAAGTTTTTGTGTGATGATTTTTGATCTTGACAACTTACCACCAATCCAGATGGTCCGTGATGCAAACGAATTGCAGAATACGTTGTATTTACCGATTGTCCTCCAGGTCCTGTAGAAGTTGTACGTTCTATACGCACATCGTTCATGTCTAATTCTACATCAAATTCTTCGGCTTCTGGCAATACCATTACGGTAGCGGCACTTGTATGCACACGACCTTGTGTTTCAGTTTGTGGTACACGTTGTACACGATGCACACCGGCTTCAAACTTCATAGTTCCGTATACATCTTCACCCGAAACTTCAAAGATCATTTCTTTAAATCCGCCCGAAGTTCCTTCACTGTAATCTACGATACTTACTTTCCAACCGCGACTTTCACAGTATTTTGTATACATACGATGTAAATCACCTGCAAAAATACTGGCTTCGTCTCCACCAGTTCCGGCACGTAATTCTACTACGACATTTTTACTGTCTTCAGGATCTTTTGGAATTAATAAAAGTTTTATTTCTTCTTCTAACAATGGTAAAGCTTCTTTTGCTTCATCCAATTGCATTTTTGCCATTTCTACCATTTCGGCATCACTTCCGTCAGAAATGATTTCTTCGGCTTCGGCAATGTTGTCTACAATCTCTTTATACACATCTCGTTTTTCAACAAGTGTTTTAAGATCTTTGTATTCTTTATTGAGCTGTACGTATCTTTTTTGGTCTGCAATGATATCTGGTTGAATAATTAAATCATTCACCTCATCAAAACGTTGCTTTACTATTTGTAACTTTTCTAACATGGAACTTCTCTTTTCAGGTTTGCAAATTTACAATTTTTATTGATTGTTTATAGTTTTCTATCATAGTTCTAAAACAGTGATGGCAATATCTTAATTTTCTTTCAATTTCAATAGCATTATTTCACTTTAAAAATTACACCATTGTGTTATCACTTAAATTAGTTTGTTTAAGGTATTTTTTGCGTACTTTCTTTTGCTTATATTGCTTTTATTAGGGACTTCCCCATTGGTATTTCTTATTGATTACCAACACTTTTAGGTATTAACCAAAATCTAATAATTATAAAAAATAGAACGTAAATTTAAAGCAACTGGCTTTAAAAAAGTCTAGAGTAGCATCGTTAGAATCAAATGGTGTAACAGGAGGTTTTATATCTTGGACAGGAACTGCAGCGCCATGTTCTTTCTCTGATTTTAATTGTGAAACTGCATTTGGATGTAATGCAACAAATGCTGTATGTCCTCTAGATGCTTATTACTATTAAGCACCTACTATATAGCGTATTAAAAACAAAAAGGCAGTCTGAAAAGTTTCAAAAGTCGTCATTCTGGACTTGATCCAGAATCTCATAAAGTTGATTTTCAATTATTATGCGAAACCGAATCAAGTTCGGTTTAACGAAATTATGACCTTTTAGATAGCCTCTGTTTTAAGACAATTACATTTATAGCACTTACTTTTATTACGGAATTGCCCTCAAAAAAACTTATCACTTCTTGTTATTTTAGCATATTAACCATAAACCTAAATAATCATGAAAAAAAAGCAGATTAATTTAAAACAATTAGCATTAAAAAAATCAAGAGTAGCTTCATTAGAATCTGAAAATTTAACTGGAGGAACTAGTGGATGGACAGGAGGATTTATTTCTTGGACAGGAACAGCAGAGCCATGTTTTCCTACAGAACTAGGCTGTGGAGGTATAACTGATGGATGCCCGCCTGCACAAACTGTTGGATGCCCACCACCACCGACAAATGGATGCCCACCTCCAGGAACTTTATACGGATGCGGACAAACTGCGTTGTATAGTGCTTGTAACGGATATCAGTGCTACTAAAAATTAGCTTTTAAACAACAATTAGGAAAGGCTCTCATGTATTTGAGAGCTTTTTTTATACCAGTTATTTTCATTTTGATACCATTTACACAGTATTGCTTTTGTTTCTTTATTTAGCGATTGGGATTTGATATTTTTGAGTAGTATCAACTTAAATTTATTACAATGAAAAAACAAAAAGTATCACTTAAAAAATTACAACTTTCTAAGTCAAAAGTCTCAAATTTTTCTGCTAATCAAATTACAGGAGGTTCATTTGTATGTGCCACAGCTATTTGTGATGTAACTTCTGACTGTAAAAATCCAACAGATGCATGTCCCACTACAGGATGTATATCATTCCCTTGTCAGTCAGTAATTTGTCAATCAGTAGTTTGCGAATCAGTAGTTTGTGCAACCGTTGCAGTTTGCTAGAAGGCTTGGATGTATTATATAAAAAAGGCTCTCAAAGTTATTTTGAAAGCCTTTTTTCATAGGTTAAATGCTAAGATTTATTATTACTTTTTAGAATACACGTACAATGTTGAATCCGAAGAAAATATCTCCATCAGTCCAGTCTCCTTCTGCATAACTAAGAAATCCTGGTTCGTTAGTTGATTGTGCATTAGAGAATAGTAATTGAAATACGTGTCCTCCTGTTTCAATATCAACACCAATGGTTAACGGGTTTTTGAACGCGGTACCATCTACTCTACTAAAGTTATAAACGTAATCTAAATTGATAGACATACGCTTGCTTATTTTTAAACGTCCACCTGCACCCATAGCAAATTGATCATGCTTTTGAGGCGCTTCTAAGGTTAAGTTTTGACGTATGTATGATGGTGCTAGTTCAAACGAAAAGTTATTGTTGAATCTACGTGAAATTAATAATTGAGTCGTATAACTTAAACGATCTGCAAATGTTAAGAAAGGAAAACGATCTTTTCGCACTTGCGTGTTTATGTTTGCAGTAGCGTATCCTACAAGATTTACAGGAAAAGCATCTGTTTGACTTTTTAGTTTCATTTTTGTAGAAAGTGCATACGTTTGTCGCAATGATTCTCTACTTACTCCAAATTGCCAACCTTCAAAAAGTCCGTATACCAATTGAATTTTTGTATTTGCATTGTCAAATCCGAAAAATGTAGACAATCCATCATCTAAAGTTCCAAATCGATGCGATACATACATATAAAAATCTCCTTTTGCCGCTACTTTAGTCGATTGTAAGTTTCCAATTTTCATGGCTTTGAACGCAGGTGATTCAAATTTTTCTGGAATTGCATCGTCTTCTAATTCGTCTAATAAATCATCTTGTGCATGCATTCCTATGCTGAATAAACAACATATTGCTAATATATAATAGTGTTTCATTTGTGTTATTTTTTGAGAATGAT
>NZ_JBGCDL010000239.1:0-6020 GCF_045105435.1 Kordia sp.
TTGTTTGTGAATGAGAATTTTGTGTTAAAAAAACTACTAGATAAAGTTGAAAATCAAATATTCAAAAACTTTTTTAATTCTTTCGGATTATCTTTATTGTTCCAAAATAGTAGTAGTTCTATGGTTTGAGTATCTTCAAAAACATCAAAGTACAATGTTGTTTGCTTGGAGATTACAAATGAGCGCAAATTTGTTTTCTGTGATACTTTACCCTCAATGATTCCTGACTCCAATTTTTTAACAAAATCATCAACTAAATTCATAAAGTTGATAATTTCATTACTTGACCATTTTTTACTGATTTTGTCTAATTCTTTTGCGTATGATAATTCAGCAGTTGGTGTCCATATAACATTCATGAGCGTATTAAGCTATGTCATATTTCTTTCGAAAATCATCCATTACTTCTTTGTGAGAACGAGTGTTACCTTGACGCGCTTGATTTCTGCTTTCCATCAGGATTTCTTGAATTTCTACAGGGAATTCATCATAGAAATCAGTAGTTTCTTGTTCAGAATACGTTTTATGTAATGCACTTACCATTCTTAAAAATCGTTCGTCTGACGAATTAATAATTTCAATTATTTTATTTCTTAAATCAATTGCTCCCATATAATATGAAGTTTTATACTATCAAATATAAGTAAATTATAGCATATTTAGTGGTCATAAAGTGGATTCAAAAACTTTTGTATGGACTATGCTATACATTTATTAAGTGAAAAGCATTTAACAACAACTATTCATCACTAGATAGTATTAAGTAGAATTCTAACTCATGAATCACTTAAAATCAAAGACATATATAAGACTGTCCGCTCGGGTATAAAAACAAAAAACCTGTAATCTTTTAAATTACAGGTTTTTACAATTATTGTGACCTCGAACCTTCAAAGTTCGAACTTTTAGGTGGAGGATTTGAGGGAGATTGGGTTGTTTGTGAAACAACATTCTATATTTTTGAATGCTTCTTAATTAAAAGCATATTATAAAATTCCTCAATCAATTTATTTTTTAGAAATGAGTTTTAAATATAAGATTCCCTTCAGAGGAATCATGTAAATTTCTCGAATCAATCCATAAGCTAAAGGAGCAAAATACGTGTAAATTATAATCATTAGGAAAATAGAAAATCCATTTCCATACGCATAGATAGCTGTAATGATTGCCAAAACAATTCCCAAGGGATAAGTCAGTACAATAATGGCATTAAAAATTCCTAAAAACCATATATACAAAGGGAAATCGTCTGAAAGGTTACGTTCTTCTGAATCTTCTGCTTTGCTATTTGAAAGTTTTACTAGCGCATTTTTATAAATATTAAAAGGTAATAGTAAAGGCTCTAAAATAACTAGCCTCAACACTTTTAATGATATCTGTCCGTAATCTAATTTTTTTAAACTCATAGGATACTATTTTTAGTTTTTATTAATAATTATCACAATATTTCCATCCATTTGAAGTCTTCACCATTTTTATATCTTTTATGATGAATTCGTTTATATCACTTTTGTTCAGCATAGAAAAAGGTGTAATATCTATTGCTTTATACTGAACTTTAACTACTGCTGTATTTTGCATAGGATTTTCTATGACCTCTAAAACTTCATCAACCTCATATTTATGACTTTTCATACGGACAAAATTACTTCCCTCTCGAAGTTCTTCAATTAGTTTTTTGCCAGATTCTGTGATAGTCACTTCAAACTTTCTTTTGCTTTTCTCTAAAGACTTTATTTCTATAAGTCCTTTCTCTTGAAGTTTCTCATACTTTGGGAGTAATTCCTTTATTTGAGATTTGTAAAACCGTGTTTTATTTATCTGAAGTTGAACACTTCGTTGTAATGGTTTTTTCTCCAAACATAGTTCAATGATTTTTTGTGCTTTTGAATTGGTTAAATTCCCAGAATCACAACTAATTAAAGTCAATAGCATCAAGATTAATATTTTTTTCATGATCCTTTTGTATTAGTTGCAATTTATATTTTGTGATGCTTTTTGTAATGCTGCTTGAAACTTTAACGCATCGTCTTTGGAGTTGTATTTTTGGGTCAACTCCATCGCTAATGCTGCCGCCTCTTGTGCAAGTTCTTTACTTTCAGAAAGCAATGATGAATCTCCAGACATTGCCTTTTGTTGTAGCTTTACAGCTTTGCACTTTAGCTTGGCTAATTTTTCAGCATCACTCTCAATAGAACCACAACTGGTAATTAAAAATGATAGCATCATCATGAATACGGTTACTTTTTTCATACTTATAAGATTTAATTAGAATAAATTGAATGTTAAAAAACAATGAGCAGTATGATTGTATTGATCTAAACAAATAATATTTTATGTTTTTAGAATAAAAAAAACTCTCTTCTATTTTTACACTACTTTTTTGAAATCACAATGCTGATGTTCAAGTGTAAAACTATCCGTAAAAAAGACTTAAATCAATAGGTAAATTCCCTCAATAATAGAAGGAGCATTATGAGAGTACTTTATAAATGATTAATTTAGAGCAACTAACAACCATAATGTGAAATATTTCTTTGTAAAATGCTTTTGTTACTTCAGCATGCTATTTTCAGTTTTTACACACGCTGAGAATAATGATTCTGACTTATTAGTCTCAAAAGGAGATAGTTTGAAAAAAGTAAGGCAATACCAAAAGGCTCTGGGTTATTATAAAAAAGCACTCTCAATTACTGAAAAGGATAATAATGATACCTTTTCGGCAGTAATTCATACTAAAATAGGTGCCATTTATTACTTTTTGAAAAAATATAAAACTGCAAAAATATCATATCAAAAAACAATACAACTTCAACAAATAAGTTACGCTTCAGCAAATGCGTATAGCGCGCTCGGATTGATTCATAGAAAGTTAAAGAATAAAGATAGTATTCTTCCTAATATTGAAAAAGGACTGCAATTGTATGAGCGATTTCCTTATGGGCAAGAAACTTTCAATTCATTTTTGAATGCAGGAATTATCTATAAAAACAAACAACATTACGATAAAGCTACCCAAAATTTACTCAAAGCAGCATCTGGATTTGAGGTTTTGAAAGATTATAAAAAGTTAGCTGCTACAAAAAATGCTATTGCTGAAATACAACGGGAATTAGGTAATATTGAAAAAGCTAGGGATTACTATACCGAAGCACTACAACTACGAAAGCAACTAAAAGATACCGCTAGTATTGCCAAAAGTTTTAATAATCTCGGCAATTTTCACAAAGAAATCAATGATTTTGATAGTGCAATTAATTACTACAAAAAGGCGCTAAAACTTAAAAAAAGAACTTCAAAATCATATGGTATTACACTTCATAATATTGGAATTAGTTATTATAAAAAAGGAAATGTTACGCTAGCAAAAAAAACGTATTTGAAAGCTTTAGAAAATAAAAAACGCTTTAAAGATTCACTTTCTATTGGATATACACATAATGAATTATTAGCGATTGCTCTGGATGAAAATAGATTACCTATCGCGAAAAAATATATTTCCGCAACACAATCTATATTTAATACTGGTAATGATAAAGTATTTCAATTGCGGAATTTAAAATTACAAACGCTGTATCATGTAAAGCTACAACAATATAAAAAAGCTTACGAAAAGCAGTTAATATATCAAGATATCTACACCAATTTATATGATGAGGAGCAAGCAGAACGCATCTTCAATGCACAAGAAAAATATGAAACCGAGCAAAAACAAAATGATATTTTAAAACTTTCTTTAAAAACAGTAAAACAAGAGAACACAATTCTAAATCAAACAAAAAAAATAAAAGAGAAAAACCTGTACATATTGATTTTTTTAATTCTATTTCTCGCATTTATCGGAACGTACTTCTTTTTAAGATTACGTCAAAAAGCACAAAAAAAGGAAGTAGCCTTACAAAATTTGAAAGCAATTTTTGATGGACAAGAAGTCATTAGAAAGCAAATAGGAAAAGATCTTCATGACATTATTGCATCGGGATTTGACGGACTTCGACTCAAAGTACTTTCATTAGGAATGAATGATGTTAAAACTAAAAAACTAGCAGATCATATATCTGAAGAAATTATAGAGTTGAACCAACAAGTACGACTCATCTCTCATAGATTATCTCCGCTAGATGACAAGATAAAAAAATACAAACTCACAGAAATTATTAAAGCTCGTTTATCCGAATTTCAATTGTTTGGCAATATTCATGTGACGTTACAAACACCTTTCGCTTACGAGTTGAATCAGATTTCTTTAGACGATCAAACCAATTTTTACGGGATCTTTTTAGAGTTGCTAAATAATATTTCAAAACATTCTCAGGCGACGAATGTATGTATTGAAAATAAAATTATCAATTTCAAAATCTATCAATTTCAAATACAAGATAATGGAATTGGAATGCAAGAAAAAAGCGTTGAAGGTATTGGAGTTTTGAACATGAAACAACGTATAAAATTATTGCAAGGAACGATCTCTTTTCAATCTACAGAAAAAGGATTGACTACTGAAATACAATTTCCATTAAACTATAAACAAAATATGCTATGAAATCGAAAATAAATGTATTGATCGTAGATGATTCTATCATGTTTGCAGAAGGTTTACAAATGCTGTTAACACAGCATAAACGTGTAGAAAATATCACGTTAAAACATAGCTATGAGCAGACTATGAAATATTTACAATCAAATACTATAGACATCGTTTTGTTAGATCTAAATTTTGATACAGCGCAATATGATGGTTTTGTTATTGCTAAAAAAATAAAAAAACTATATCCGAAAATTAAAATAATGGTATTGACGCAACATGCACAAATTGATCATTATGAAACACTATTTGATGAATGTAATGTGGATGCGTATTTGGATAAACAATTGAGTATAGAGGAAACATTTATTGCTATTGATAAAGTGTTAAAACATGAAAAATATATTGATGCCAATATTTCCAAAATGCTAAGTATTGGACGATGGATGGACATTTCTCCAAGAGAAAAAGATGTCATTCAATTATTAGCAGAAGGACTCACACAAAAAGAAATTGGAGTACAACTATTTATAGCAGCTCGAACAGTTGAAAATCATATTAGAAATTTATGCAGAAAGCATGAAGTGAAAAACTCTGTAGAACTCATTACCAAGTACATTCGTTATAAAAGTGCAACACGTGAAAATATTGATGACACCACGGCTCCTTTTAAAAAATAATGCGGATATATTTTTTACATATATCCGCAAATTGTGAATTAGCTTGATGGTTCAAGTTCGTCGTCTTCTTCCTCAGTTTGAGGATCTACATGAAGTTCTGTTGTGTCATCATCCGCAGAAATTTCAAATTCTAGCATCTCTGGAGTACAAGATGTTAAGTTTGTAAACCATACCATAATTAGTGTATAAAATATGAATGTTCTCATTGTTTCTTTTTTTAAATTATTGAATGTGCTGTCAGTTTTAAAAATTGACATGCTTTAGAGTTAGGAATACTCCTTCGTTGGGAAATGGAAATCAAAATGTGATGAAGTACGGAGTTCCCAATTTCTACACGCCAAACACAAAGTGATTTCCGAAGCATACAAACTGTACAAGCAGTGTTAGCTATACACCACGATTTCTATGCTTGTTACAAATGAACAATGAGAAGTGTAGAAATGTGTAGACAAGACATCGACAACTTTTGGACAAGTTGTAGACACCAATAAGGACAAAGGATTACAGCTATTTTAAATCTATAGAAAACAATTAAAATTTGAACAATACATGAGTTTTTCAGAAGAAAATATTAAAAAAATTGTGGAAGCGGTTTATCTAAAAGCAGAACAGAATTGTTTAAGAGATAACAAAACTAGATTTGCTAAACACGTTCATGAAGTTCTAGATGAAAAATACAATGAGCAACTAAGTGTTAAGACTATTTCAAGAATGTTTGATAAATATATCAACCAAAAAGAAGAAGTTTCTACACCTGGAATTGTAACTGTAGATTTATTATGTATGTATTTAGGATATGAAAATTATCAAGATTA
>NZ_JBGCDL010000240.1:0-8393 GCF_045105435.1 Kordia sp.
CAACAAAACAACAAATGAAATTAAATTTTGTAAATACTTGGTGGTGGAACTTACGAACTTCAGAATCGTGAGCTAAGTCCCTATTTACAAATAATAGATATATAAAAAGACTTGTCAATCACGACAAGTCTTTTTTTTTGAAACAAATTGAACCATGTACACATTAAAAACTACCTATAAAAAAATATTAGCAGACACCATTACGCCCGTAAGTGTGTATTTAAAAATTAGGGACAAATTCCCAAACAGTTTGCTATTGGAAAGTAGTGACTATCACGCCAGCGGAAACAGTTTTTCGTATGTATGTTGCAATCCGATTGCAAGTATTAAGGTGGAAAACGAAACGCTTACGCGCGAATATCCAAATGGTGAAACAAACGTCACTCCTATTACCAAAACGACCGATGTTCCTGCGTTGATTCACGAATTTTCAAAACAGTTTGAAACAGACAAAAACGATTTTAAATTTATCAATAATGGTTTATTTGGCTACATTGCCTATGATGCCGTTCGGTATTTTGAAGATGTAGAAATTTCTAAAAAAGAACAATCGCTTCACATTCCCGATATGTATTACGCGATTTATCAAAACATCATTGCGTTCAATCATTTTAAAAACGAAGCGTACATCTTTTCGCATTCATACAATACAGCAGATAATATTGCTTCGATTGAACATTTATTGCGTTCCAAAAACTTTACGACGTATGATTTTAAAATTGATGGCGAACGCGAATCGAATTTAGATGATGAACAGTTTAAGCAGAATGTGGCATTGGCAAAAAAACACTGTTTTCGTGGCGACGTTTTTCAATTGGTTTTATCGAGACGATTCATTCAAAAATTTAAAGGAGACGAATTCAATGTGTATCGTGCGTTAAGAAGCATCAATCCTTCACCATATCTTTTCTATTTTGATTATGGCGATTTTAAAATCTTTGGTTCTTCGCCAGAAGCGCAATTAGTTGTAAAGGACAATCATACCGAAATTCATCCTATTGCAGGAACGTTTAAACGTACAGGAAACGATGAAGAAGATGCCGAATCTGCCAAAAGACTTTTTGACGATCCTAAGGAAAATGCAGAACATGTAATGTTGGTCGATTTAGCGCGAAACGATTTAAGCCGAAACGGAAATCAAGTCAAAGTAGAAACCTATAAAGAATTGCAATTCTTTTCGCATGTCATTCACTTAGTATCAAAAGTAACAGCACAAAAACACAAGGAAGTCCCTACAATGCAAGTAGTGGCAGACACATTTCCCGCAGGAACATTAAGCGGCGCGCCAAAACACAAAGCCATGCAATTGATTGAAAAGTACGAAACATCGAATCGTGATTTTTATGGTGGTGCCATCGGATTTATGGACTTTCACGGAAACTTTAATCATGCTATTATGATCAGAACATTTCTAAGTAAAAACCACAAATTACATTACCAAGCAGGCGCAGGAATTGTGGCAAAATCGAATAAAGAAAACGAAAACCAAGAAGTATATAACAAATTAAGAGCGTTGAATACTGCTTTAGAAATTGCGGAAACCATTTAGGAATTATAAATGTAAAATTTTAAATGCTAAATGTAAAAGTCAACTTCTTAGAAACGTCTTTGCCAGGCGATAGCAGAAGTAATCTGTTTCTTGGAAATTATAAATGTTGAATGCTAAATTTTAAATAAAAACTCCAAACGTCACTTCGAGTGATTTTCTAAAAGAAAATAGTATCGAGAAGTACTTTGAAAATAAAAAGTAAAAAGCCAATAGCTAAAGGCTAAAAGCGAAAAGCCAATAAAAAAATGAAAAAAATACTAGTCATAGATAATTACGATAGCTTCACGTACAATCTTGTGCATTATTTGGAAGATTTAGACTGTGATGTTACGGTAAAAAGAAACGATCAGCTTTCGTTGGAAGAAGTGGATGCTTATGAAAAAATCATTCTTTCGCCAGGTCCTGGAATTCCAGATGAAGCTGGTTTATTGAAACCAATTATTGCGCGATACGCGCCAACGAAAAGTATTCTTGGTGTTTGTTTAGGACAACAAGCAATTGGAGAAGTTTTTGGTGGAAGTTTGTCAAACTTAGCAGAAGTATATCATGGTGTTGCAACCAACGTAAAAGTTTCAGTCGATGATGAATCGTTGTTTGATGGTTTACCAAAAAACTTTGAAGTCGGACGTTACCATTCCTGGATTGTTGCAAGTCCGCTTCCTCCAAGTTTAGAAGCAACTTCGTATGATGAAAACGGACAAATTATGTCATTGCGTCACAAAGTATATGATGTGCGCGGCGTACAATACCATCCCGAATCTGTATTGACACCAAATGGAAAACAAATATTGGAAAATTGGGTGAAAAACTAGATGTGAGTTGTGAGAACTGAGTATTGAGATTGTTTGATCTTCTTAGAAACGTCCTTGCGAAGCGATAGCCAAAGCAACCTCTTTGTTGGAAATTTTAAATGTAAAATTTTAAATACTAAATGTAAAAGTGAGATTCTAATAAACCTAATTACTAAAGAAACACCTAGCGTCACTTCGAGTGAAATTTCGCAGAAATTTAGTATCGAGAAGTTGTTTGAAACCAAATATAAAAAATCACACTCGTCTCAATTCTCAATACTAAAACCTCAATACTAAAAAAATAACATGAAAAAATTACTAAATAGACTCATCAATCACGAAAGCATTACCGAAGCAGAAGCCAAACAGGTAATTGTAAACATTTCAAAAGACATGTACAATCCGAGTCAGATTGCATCTTTTTTGACAGTTTTTATGATGCGAAGTGTCACACTAGAAGAATTAAAAGGCTTCCGCGATGCGTTGCTAGAATTATGTATTCCTGTAGATTTATCTGCGTACAATGCAATCGATTTATGCGGAACTGGCGGCGATGGAAAAGATACTTTTAACATTTCAACTTTAGCTTCTTTTATTACAGCTGGCGCTGGCGTAAAAGTTGCCAAACACGGAAATTACGGCGTTTCTTCGGTAAGTGGTTCATCTAACGTTATGGAACATTTAGGAATCAAATTTACCAACGATACCGATTTCTTAGAAAAGTGTATTGACAAAGCGGGAATTTGTGTTTTACACGCGCCATTATTTCATCCAGCCATGAAAAATGTAGCTCCAATTCGCAGAGCTTTAGGAATCAAAACATTCTTTAATATGTTGGGTCCAATGGTAAATCCGTCATTTCCAAAAAATCAAATGGTTGGCGTTTTCAATTTAGAATTGGCACGTATGTATGGCTATTTATATCAAAACACAGATAAAAATTACACCATTTTACATGCGTTAGATGGGTACGATGAAATTTCACTCACAGGCGCTACAAAAGCCATCAGAAATAACTCTGAAGAAATGCTAACACCAGCAGATTTTGGCGTTCCACAACATACACAAGCTTCCATTTACGGAGGTGATTCGGTAGCATCTGCAGCAAAAATATTTACAGATATTTTAGAAGGCAACGGAACCGATCCGCAAAACAATGTAGTTTGTGCCAACGCAGGAATGGCAATTGCAACGGTACAAGGTTTACAAGCCAAAGAAGGTTTTGAAATTGCAAAAGAATCCTTGCATTCAGGGAAAGCATTGCAAGTGTTGAAAAAGTTACAAGAGTTAAGTCAATAACAACATTTTTCATTCCTGGGAAAACAGAAATCTATAAATAATAAGAAGTATGATTCCTGCCTTCGCAGGAATGACAAAAAAGATAAATTAAAATGACCGCTTTCGCGAAAAATAAATATGACAATTTTAGATAAAATTATAGCAGATAAATACAAAGAGGTTTCTCTAAAAAAAAGTATCGTATCAATGTCGCATTTGGAGCGTTCGGCATTATTCGGTCGTGAAACATCTTCTTTGTCTGCAGCATTAAAAGCGAGTGATACAGGAATCATTTCAGAATTTAAAAGACGTTCGCCATCCAAAAGTGTAATCAATCAAACTGCAAGTGTACAAGATGTCGCTTCTGGGTATGAAAATGCAGGTGTTTGCGGCATGTCTGTTTTGACAGATGGAAAATATTTTGGAGGTTCGCTAGACGATGTTTTATTAGCAAGAGCAAGCGCACAATTACCAATTCTGAGAAAAGAATTTATTGTGGATGAATACCAAATTATTGAAGCAAAATCCTATGGCGCTGATGTCATTTTATTGATTGCTGCTGTTTTAACGAGAGATGAAATTAAAGCCTTATCGGAAACTGCAAAAAGTCTCGGATTGGATGTGTTGTTAGAAGTGCATAATTTAGAAGAATTGCAAAAATCCATCATGCCATCGTTAGATATGTTAGGTGTAAATAACAGGAATTTAAAAACCTTTGAAGTTAGCACAGACATTAGCAAAGAATTAGCAACTCATATTCCCGATGATTTTGTAAAAGTGTCTGAAAGCGGAATTAGTTCTGTTGCAGCGATCAAAGACTTACAGCCGTATGGATATCAAGGTTTTTTAATTGGTGAGAATTTTATGAAAACGAAAAATCCTGGGCATAGTGCTTTGGAGTTTATTAATGAATTGAAAGGATAAACCATCACGTTTCTGTGTGTCACATCGAGCGCAGTCGAGATGCAATTGAAATAATAGACAAATAGATTCCTGCCTTCGCAGGAACGCAAAACAAGTTTTACGATGAAACTCAAAATATGCGGAATGAAATATGAAGACAATATGAAAGCTGTGAGCGAATTACAGCCAGATTATTTGGGGTTTATATTCTATAAAAAATCATCGCGTTTTTTTGATACTGTAATTCCAGAAATTCCAAAAGGAATTAAAAAAACAGGTGTTTTTGTAAATGCTTCGATTGAAGATATTTTCAACAAAATAAAATTGTATGATTTACAAGCTGTGCAATTGCATGGAAATGAAAGTCCTTCTTTTTGTCTCGAATTAAAGAATAAATGTCACATTTCGACTCCGCTCAATGTTCATGTAGAAATCATCAAGGTATTTTCAATAAAAAACGAATTTGATTTCGCTACTTTGAAACCGTATGAAGCTTGTGTTGACTATTTTTTGTTTGATACAAAAGGAGAATTACCTGGCGGAAATGGTGTAACATTCGATTGGACAGTTTTGGAAAATTATCCATCAACAAAACCGTTCTTTTTAAGTGGTGGAATTGGACTAGAAACAACTCAGAAACTGGAAGCATTCTTAAAAAGTAAGGCTTCAAAATACTGTTATGCATTAGATGTAAACAGTAAGTTTGAAATTGTTCCCGGATTGAAGAATATTGAAGAATTGAAAAAATTTAAAGAATTAGCCTTATGAGTCTTAAGAAAATAGATAAATCAATAAAAATACACGTAAAGAAAAAGAATTACGTACGAATCAGTAGAGGTTATAAAAATGATATTTTTGGAGCTATCACAGGATATTTAGTAGCTTCTTCTAAAAACTTTGTACTTATTGCCGAAATAGAAGATTTCTATTTCTTTGGATTTCATTGTATTCCTATCAGAACAATTACGAATATAAGGCGTAATAAAAATGATGAATACTTCGGAATGATTTTCGAAAAAGAATCTCCTAAAGTTTTCAAAAAAATATTCCAAAAGAGTAATTCAATTAACCTGAATTCTTTTCAGAATATTCTCAAAAATTTAAAAAATCAAAATGAATGTGTCATTATTGAATCTGAACGCATAAAAGATGATTTATTTTCGATTGGACATATTCAAAAAATCTCAAAGAAAACAGTCGCTATTAAACACTTTAATGCACAAGGTTTTTTAGAAGAACCAATCAAAGAGAAATTACAAAAAATTACAAAAATTACGTATCAAGATAATTATAGCAATACGTTTAAAAAATATATAAGATCATGAGTTATCACGTAAACGAAAAAGGATATTACGGCACATTTGGCGGCGCATACATTCCTGAAATGTTATATCCGAATGTAGAAGAATTACGTCAAAAGTATTTAGAGATTATGTATGAAGATTCTTTTCAAAAAGAATTCAAACAATTACTAAAAGACTATGTTGGGCGTCCATCTCCGTTATTTTACGCGGAACGTTTGTCTGCCAAATACAACACAAAGATTTACTTAAAACGTGAAGATTTAAACCACACAGGCGCGCACAAAGTAAATAATACGATTGGGCAAATTTTGATGGCAAAACGTTTGGGCAAAACTCGAATTATCGCTGAAACTGGCGCTGGACAACACGGTGTTGCTACGGCAACTGTTTGTGCTTTAATGGGCATGGAATGTATTGTGTATATGGGCGAAATTGACATTGCGCGTCAAGCACCAAATGTAGCACGTATGAAAATGTTAGGCGCTGAGGTTCGTGCAGCATTATCGGGAAGTAGAACGCTGAAAGATGCCACAAATGAAGCTATTCGCGATTGGATTAGTAATCCCATAAACACACATTATATTATTGGCTCGGTGGTTGGTCCGCATCCGTATCCAGATATGGTAGCGCGTTTTCAAGCCGTAATTTCTGAGGAAATGGAATGGCAGTTACAAGAAAAAGAAGGTCGTTCTTATCCCGATCATGTGATTGCATGTGTTGGTGGCGGAAGTAATGCAGCTGGCGCTTTTTATCAATATTTAGATGATGAACGTGTCAATTTAATTGCTGTAGAAGCTGCCGGAAAAGGAATTCATTCTGGCGAAAGTGCTGCAACTTCGGTGTTGGGTGAAGATGGAATTATTCACGGAAGTAGAACGTTATTGATGCAAACCAAAGACGGACAAATTACAGAACCGTATTCGATTTCGGCTGGTTTAGATTATCCCGGAGTTGGACCAATGCACGCACATTTATACGAAAGCAAACGTGCCGAATTCATTTCTATTACCGATGATGAAGCTATGACCGCTGGTTTGGAATTATCGCAATTGGAAGGAATAATTCCAGCGATTGAGACTTCACATGCATTAGCCGTTTTTGATACGAGAAAATTCAAAGAAGATGAGATTGTAATTTTGAATTTATCGGGTCGTGGCGACAAGGATTTGAATACGTATATTGATTATTTTAAATTATAGTAGTGAGAGATTAGTAATGAGCTATGAGACAAGATAAAACTCACACCTCAATACTAATGACTCAATACTCAATACTATTACCATGAACAGAATAAACCAAAAATTACAAGAAGATAAAAAGTTACTATCCATCTATTTTACCGCTGGATATCCAAGTTTGAATGATACGGTTGGTGTGATTGAAGCGTTGGAAAAAAGCGATGTCGATATGATCGAAATTGGCTTGCCGTTTAGCGATCCGTTAGCAGATGGACCCACGATTCAAGCAAGTTCTACACAGGCTTTAGAAAATGGAATGACGAGCGAAATTTTGTTTGATCAGATAAAAGATATTCGTGAAACAGTTGCGATTCCATTGATTATTATGGGCTATTTGAATCCGATGATGCAATACGGAATTGAAGCGTTTTGCGCTAAATGTCAAGAAGTTGGTATTGATGGATTGATTATTCCTGATATGCCTGTTGCGGTGTATCACGAGCAGTTTCAAGCCATTTTTGAAAAATATGGCTTGATTAATGTGTTTTTGATTACACCACAAACCTCTGAGGAACGCATCCGATTTATCGATAACATTTCTAACGGATTTATTTATATGGTAAGTTCGGCAGGAACCACAGGCGCTAAAAATAGCTTTGGAAATACACAGGAAACTTATTTTGATCGCATTGGAAATATGAATTTAAAAAACCCACAGATTGTTGGTTTCGGAATTTCCAATCATGAAACATTTACACAAGCAACCAACAAAGCAAAAGGCGCTATTATTGGAAGTGCTTTTATTAAACATTTGACGAAAAACGGAACAAAAACCATCGATACATTTGTGAATGGTGTTTTAGGAAAATAAAATAAATACATGGATTCAAAAAAGCAACAGCGCGTAGTAAAGAAGTCAAAATTACATCCGCTAAATGTACATCAAGGACGTTACGATTTTGGTTTGCTCATACAAGCATGTCCCGAATTAAAACCGTTTGTAGCCTTGAACAAATTTAGCGACGAATCTATTGATTTTTTTGATCCAAAAGCTGTAAAAGCGCTCAATAAAGCATTGTTGCAACAGTATTACGCAATTGATTTTTGGGATATTCCGGAGCATTATTTATGTCCTCCAATTCCAGGCAGAGCTGATTATATTCATTATTTGGCGACGTTTCTAGCGAAATACAATCACGGAAACATTCCGAAAGGAGAAAAAATTACCTGTTTGGATATTGGCACAGGCGCAAATTGTATTTACCCAATTATTGGAACACATCAATACGATTGGAAGTTTGTTGCATCAGACATTGACAAAGTTTCTATTGAGAATGCCAAAGAAATTATTCGTCAAAATAAACGTTTACACGATCGCGTTGAAATTCGC
>NZ_JBGCDL010000241.1:0-5066 GCF_045105435.1 Kordia sp.
AATACACGTTTTACCGATTATGGAAATACGCCATCTAGCGAAGCGCGACATACTGATATTAGAGACGATCGCGTGAATTTCTATTTTGATTTGGAACTTGGAAAAGCAAAAACATTCAATGTATTATTGAATGCTTCTTACTTAGGAAAGTATTATTTACCGGGCGTTCAGGCAGAAGCTATGTATGATAATGATTTCTTTGTGCGAACTAAAGGGCAATGGATTGAAATTGTGAAATAATTAATGTTATCAAGATTTCATTGCTATTAAACGAAACGCAACCTTTTGTTACTATTTACATCTAAAAGGAAGAAAAGTTGCAAAAAAAATTATATGTCAAAATTTAGAATAGGATTCATTATTATTTTAGGGCTTTTTTCCTTTTCGGGAAATCTCAAAGAGATACCCTTTAATGAAAAATCTACGGAAATGATGGATCCATTAGAATTTATTATTTGTGACGATGATGGTTTTGTTGAAATAGATATTGTAGGTATTGAGTCGCAAGTCTTGCAAAACTATGATGACGGCAATGGAGTTGTTGAAGAAGGTGTGTTAATTTCAACATTAGATGGTGATGTCATTCAATTAAGTGATCTTTCAGGAACCGTTACTGTAGACCTCATTTGTAGTTATAATGATTATTTAACAGATATCGCTGTAGATGAAGATGGTGTTATTTATGTCACTAATTCTTTTTCTGTTTATTCTGTAGATGAAACCACATGTAGTACAGATGTAGTTACCGCTTTAGGTACAATTAACGCAAATTCCTTATCATTTGATACACAAGGAAATTTATATTACGGTGGTGGTAATAGCTTGGTATACAGATATGATAGTGATGAAACGAATCCGCCTTATGTATGGCACGACTTTGGTTTTGGCTCTCCTAGTGGTGATTTTGTCATCCTAAATGATAAAATGTATATTTCTTGGGGTACTACTTTCGGCACAAGGTTATATGAAGTAACAATAGATGATAATTTTAACTATGTATCGCATGTAGATTTAGGAAACATCCTTCTTGCTACCTATGGTCTTGCCAGCGAACTTGGTAAATTATACGGAGTCTCTCCTACAGAATTATATAGAATAGACCTAGATACCTTTACATTCACAACAATTCTAAATAATGACTTTCCTTATGGATCTTGGGGCGGTGCGGCAGGATTGCATGAAGCATTTAGTTATGTGGCTTCATCACATATAAGTGTTTCCGATGCAAATGGCAATATAAACCCGCTTTCTGATACTTGGACCAATACTGAGGAAGGCGGACAAACTATTTATGTAAGAGTTGAAAATACATTAACAGGAACTTATGAGATTATAGAAGTAAATCTTGTCATTACTAATACACTGCCAAATTTAACAGCACCAGCAACGTTAACAATGTGTGGTTCTGAAAATAACAGTACTTCATTTGACTTGACAGACGTAGAAACAGAGTTATTGCAAAATGTTACAAATCCTGTAACGATTAGCTATCATAATTCTGAAAATAATGCTTCTTCAAATACAAATCCTATAAATTCTAATTATACAACAACACTAAATCAAGAAACTATATATGTAAGAGTGCAAAATGTAGCTGATGATTGCTTTTCTATAAGTCAGTTTATAATTTCAGTAAATTTAACTCCAATCATTATCACACCTAACAACATTGCACAATGTGAAAGCAATGATACTTTTGATCTCACGCAAGTTGAAAATGAATTACTTCAAAACAACACAATTCCTGTTACAGTAACGTATTATACAAATTTTACAGACGCTACAGCAGGAACAAATACAATCAATACAGACTATCAAATAACTTCAGGACAAGAAACTATTTTTGTTCGTGTGGAAAGTGCAGCAAACAGCGAGTGTTTTGAAACTTCGCAATTTGATATTATCCTAAATGAAAATCCACAAGTAACAACACCAAACAACATTGCGCAATGTGAAAACAATGATACTTTTGATCTTACAGAAGTAGAAACCGAATTGCTTCAAAATAATACAATTGTTGTTATAGTAACCTACTATACAAGTTTGGGTGATGCAACAACAGGTACAAACCCAATCAATACCAACTATCAAATTTCTTCTGGTCAGGAAACTATTTTTATTCGTGTAGAAAATGCAAACAATGCCGAATGCTTTGAAACTTCGCAATTTGATATTATCCTAAATGAAAACCCACAAATAACAACGCCAAGCAACATTGCGCAATGTGAAAACGACACTACTTTTGATCTCACACAAGTAGAAAATGAGTTGCTTCAAAACAATACAATTGCTGTTATAGTAACCTACTATACAAGTTTGGGTGATGCAACAACAGGTACAAATCCAATTAATAACAACTATCAAATTTCTCCTGGTCAAGAAACTATTTTTGTTCGTGTAGAAAACACAAACAATAGCAATTGTTTTGAAACTTCGCAATTTGAAATTATTCTTAACGAAAGTCTACAAATAACAACTCCAAGTGATATTATGCATTGCGCAAATGACGGTAGTTTTGATCTTACACAAGTAGAAAATGAATTAACAGCAAATACATCACAAAATGTAATCGTTACCTATCACACAACGTTAAATAATGCAAATACAAATACTGACGCAATCAATACTAACTATAACGCAAACACAAACCAAGATACTATCTACGTACGTGTACAAATCACTGATAGTGATTGTTTTGCTGTAACCTTATTTAATGTCATTACTTTTGAAAGTTTGGAAATTACAATTCCAAGCGCTGTTAGTTTTTGTATAAATGAAATTGATGGTCCTTTTAATCTCACTCAAGTAGAAAATGAGCTTTTACAAAACGTTACACAAAATATTACGGTCTCGTATCATGATTCGCTAGCAGATGCTGAAACCAGTACAAATTCTCTAAATACAAATTATACAATTCCTGCTGTACAAGCAACTATTTACATTCGCGTGGAAAATAATGATACAAATTGTTTTGAAACTACTCAGTTTACAATTCAATCTTTTGAAAACCCAATTATAGAACCCTTTGTAAATTCGCCCAGCATACGGTTACTGTCAGATTGCTATATAAATACGAATTTAGAAGGTTATTTTGACTTGAATGATATTTACAGTGAAATCATAACAGATGGAAACACAGACTATACTTTAGAGTTTTTCCTCTCTGAGAATAACGCCGAACTAGATATAAATAGTATTGATCCTATTTATTACGCTACAGGCAATACCGAAGAAATTTTTGTAACAGTAACAAATACCAATGGCTGTAAAAGTATAACCAACTTTTTTATAAATCCAGATTGTTATGATACTGTGGTAGATATCTCAAATATCTATTTTCCAGATTTCTTTACACCAAACAACGATTTTATAAATGATACTTGGAATGTAGAAGGAATATCTGTAGCAATACAACAAACATCAATTATGTATATATTTGATCGTTACGGAAAACTGCTTTTCTATTTTAGACCCGGACAAATAGAAGGTTGGGACGGAACTTACAGAGGAAAACCAATGCCAAGCAACGATTATTGGTATAAATTTCAAACATTGGAAGGACAAACTTTTTCAGGTAATTTTTCTTTAATTAGATAATATGAACTCAGCATTTAAACCCTATTACGCCGTCATTTTTACGTCTATCCAAACGGAAACAACAGCAGGTTATGCAGAAATGGCACAACAAATGGAAGATGTAGCCAAAGAACAAAAGGGATTTATCGGAATTGATAGCGCCCGAAACGAAATTGGAATTACCGTAAGTTATTGGGAAAGTTTAGACGCAATCCAGCAATGGAAACAACATACAGATCATTTAGTGGCACAACAAAAAGGCATCAAAAATTGGTACGCATATTATAATGTAAAAATTTGTAAAGTAGAGCGTGAGTATAGTTTTAAGGAACGTTTTTGATTGAAAATTTCTAACGTCACTTCGAGTGAAATTCTGGAAGAATTTTATATCGAGAAGTACTTTGAAAATAAAAAGTAATACAAATATAAAAGTAGCTCTCAACATAAAAAATACGCTTGCATTCTCTACTCAATCTTACATTTACTATAGCTTTTCTAAAATTAAAATTATTAAATTAAAAACCTTTGCTCAAATACATCATCAGAAAAATAAAGCATAATAAGATAAAAACAGTAATCATCTGCGTGCTGTTAATTGCCTATTATTTCTGTTTGCCAGCAGTTTTATTTGAGGTACCAACTGCTACCGTAATTGAAAGTCGTGAAGGTGTGTTGCTTGGCGCGAAAATTGCCGATGATGGACAATGGCGTTTTCCACAATTAGATTCCGTTCCCGAGAAATTCAAAATCTGTATTATACAGTTTGAAGATGGCTATTTTTACAATCACCCAGGATTCAATCCAGTTTCCATGACAAAAGCCTTGTGGCAAAACATGACTTCGGGCAAAGTACAACGCGGCGGAAGCACCTTAACGCAACAAGTAATTCGCTTATCTCGCAAAGGAAAAAAACGCACCTATTTTGAAAAAGCCAAAGAACTTATTTTGGCAACACGATTGGAATTACGTTATTCCAAAGAAGAAATTTTAAAACTATACGCTTCGCATGCTCCTTTTGGTGGAAATGTGGTCGGATTGGATGCCGCAGCTTGGCGTTATTTTGGAAGAAGACCGCAAGAATTGTCGTGGGCAGAAAATGCAACCTTAGCCGTATTGCCAAATGCACCAAGTTTGATTTACCCTGGAAAGAATCAAATACGATTAAAAAACAAACGCAATCGGTTGCTCAAAAAACTATTTGATCAACAAATTATTGACAAACTCACCTACGATTTAGCCGTTAAAGAACCATTGCCACAAAAACCCTATCAACTGCCACAAACCGCAACACATTTACTAGATAAGGTTGCCGAAACACACAAAGGAAAACGTGTACAAACCTCTGTGGAAACCTTTTTACAACAAGAAACAAATGCAATTGTTGCCAAACATTACAAAGAGTTACAACAGAATCAAGTGTACAATGCTGCGGTACTTGTTTTAGATGTAAAAACACGAAAAGTCCTTGCATACATTGGAAACACACCAAC
>NZ_JBGCDL010000242.1:0-12208 GCF_045105435.1 Kordia sp.
TTTTTGTCACGAGAAACCTCATCAATGGCCAATTTACCTTTCATTTTACCGCCTTGCTTAAATGTCCAATTTACATTGTTGTTACCAGGTTCCATTTGTTCACGCAATTCTGAACGTGAGTATTTGGTATTAGCGGTAGTCGCTTTGCTTGGATATGCATAGAATACTATTGCGCCGCGTACAGAATCGTTGTACATGTATGGCAATAAGTCTTCATTGGTTGCATAGTCCAATATTTCTGGTGGTGACACTTCCTGCGGTTTTTTTCCGTTCCCCGCAGGCGTTGTCACTTTCCAATGCGATAAATCAATTTTAGGCAATTTGTACTTTTTTCGCTTTTTCTTTTTTCTTTTTCTTTCCTTTTTTACCGTTTCAGTTTTGCTATTGTCGTGAGACTGCGCCACACTAACCGTAAGTGTAAAGGAAAAGAATAGTATAAATAGCGTTTTTATTTTCATATAGTTTCTTAGTTAACAGCAGTAATTGTTACAACATCAGCTCTTACTTCTTCGTCTCCACCTGTATAATTGTAATCTCCAATACTATCGCCTCCAATTCCTCTTATGAACAGCGCAACACTATCATTAGCACCTGCATTGAATGTGTACGTGTATGATATGTAACTATCATCATTTGGATTACTTTGTACTTCTATTAAAAGGTTGTTTGCAGGATCTTCTACTTGTGCTACGGTTCTGTAACCCCATGTACCAGTATCTGAATTTCCTTGTGGCATTAACGCAGTGTCTGTATAATATGTTGGTGTGTAACCTGTGTCATATCCTGAACCTGCTAATACTCTTAGTTCAAGCATCCCTGGGAATGCTCCATTTTCTGGAGATTTGAAAGAAGTTACTATAGTAATGTTGTAGTCTGCATTTGGTGTTACTGCAAATTCTTGATATACGTGATCTGGTTCGTTGTTATCAAATTTTACCACATTGTCAGAACCTCCGTTACCAGAACTTGATTCTCCTTGTTCTCCAATTTCTTTGTTAATCCAACCTGCACATGCACAATCTGATCCTGATGATTTAGGCAGTTTGTTAAAGTCGAAATTAACTAACGTTGGGTCTGCAACTAGTGGTGCTTCCGGCTCTATTACTTCTACAGTTTGTGTAAATGTACTTGTAACCCCTAAAGCATCTGAAGCAGTTAATGTTACGGTATATGTTCCTTCTCCTGGATACGTGTTGAGTCCGTCTATATCTGTTGACGTGTTTCCATCACCAAAATCCCATGCATACATTGTTGCACTTGTGGAGAGATTGGCAAATGTGTAATTTTTCCACTCTTCATCCGCTCCTTCTCCTTGTGTAAAAGAGAAATCAGCTTTTGGAGGTGTTGCATCTGCAATTGAGTTTTCTCCTAGCGGTTCAAATTTATCAATGTCACAAGATTGATATATGAGTGCTCCTACTAGTAGAAAAGCCATACCAACTATTTTTACTGTTTTTTTCATAATGTATCTTTTTTAATTTTTAGTAGCCTGGGTTTTGAGTCATTAAACCATTACTAAGATTTATTTCGCGCTGTGGAATAGGCAATAATAAATCTGTAGCTGTAAATGTATAATTATTTGCAGCTGAGAAGCTTGATAATACATTTTGTGCTTCTCCAAAACGAGCTAAATCGAATAAACGTTGATTTTCAAAAGCTAATTCTGCACGTCTCTCATCAAGTAATTCTTGCTTTGTTACAGACGTTACAGCAGCTGTTAGGCCTGCTCTGTTTCGTACCGTTTGGAAAGAGGTTATTGCAGCCATATTCGTTGTTTCTTGATTTCCTGCTAATATAGCTTCTGCATGCATTAGTAATACATCTGCATATCGTAATACAACCCAATCATTTCCTGATAAGGTAGCATCTGCTGCAAATACATTCCCGTTATCACCACCATCTTCACCGTTAGGCAAGTATTTTACAACTTGTTTTTGTGTTGGTTGTAATGGATCTATTCGATATGAAAACGGTGTTCTGTCTCCTCCAGTAACATCTAAGAAATCAGCAGCATCTTGTGTAACGTAGTTTACACCTACAGTTCGTCCTACACCATTCATAAATTCTGCTGAGAAATCTTGACTGTCAGCTTCTATACCTTGTGTATATGCAATTACAAAGATTAATTCGTTGTTTCCTTCGTTGAAGAAAACATCATTAAAATTCGGTTCTAAAGCATATCCGTATCCCATTACATTTTCGCAAAGTATTTGTGCTTCTAAATAGTTTCCTAGTGTTAAGTGTACTTTTGCAAGTAATGCTTCTGCAGCAGCTTTTGAAGCTCTTGTATATTCACCGTTGCTTAGGTTTGCAGCGGCAGTTTCTAGATCGCTTACGATTAATTCATAGATAGTAGCTGTAGCCACTCTTGTAAAGGCAATTTCATCTTCTTGTGGTGTAATTGTTCTATCTATTAGAGGAACATCACCAAAAAGACGTACTAAGTTAAAGTAGCTGTATGCTCTTGCAAATTTTGCTTCACCTTCAAAAACAGGTGACATTGTTTCTGACGCATTTCCAAGATTTTCTAATACTAAATTAGCTCTAAATATGGTACTATAAGTACTTCTGTAGTAGTTTTCTACAATACCATTGTTAGGAGTTACAGCGTAGCTTTCAAACTGTGCAGCTTCTCCTTCTTGACTTTTCGTTCTTGTGTTGTCACTACGCATTTCAGTGACATAAAATTCTTGTTGTACACCACGATTGTCATTTAAACTTGTAGAGTTTACTCCTTGTATAGCATCGTAAATAGCAATTACACCAGTTTCAATTTGTTGATCATTGAGAAAGTAATTTTCACTACTTACTGCTGCTTGTGGTACTGGCTCTAGGAGGTCTTTATGACAAGACTGAAGTCCGATCACTAACATCAAAAAACCTATATATTTTAATTGTTTCATAATTAAATGTTTTTTTAAATGGTGTATTAAAATTGTACGTTTACTCCAAAAGATATAGTACTAAATATAGGAGAACCAGCACGCTGATATCCATACGTTGTTGCACTTGTGTTGTTTATAGATTCTGGATTAAATCCTGTATAACCGTCAGCTGTAAAATACAAAAGGTTTTGCGCTGTAGCATACATTCTGAATGAAGATGCGCCAAATTTGTTAGCAACATCATTAGGAAGGTTATATCCAAATGTTACGTTACGAAGTGCTATATAGCTTGCATCTTGTACAATGGCATCTGTAAATATTTTTTCTTTGATGAATCCTTGATCTGGTGTTGTAGAAGTATCAAAATCTTGTCCACTGTTGAAGTGATTGAATAGGTATTGATCTCCCATGTTACGAATTTCGGCACCATGACTTCCTTGAAACATAAAGCTTAAATCGAAGTCTTTGTATCGTAAGTTGTTGGAAACACTCCACACTAAGTCTGGATATGGATTTCCTAATATTGTTTTGTCATCATCATCAATAAGTCCATCTCCATTTAAATCTTTTACATATACATCTTGCGCTTGTCCTCCTGCTGGATGATAAGGATCATTGATAAATTCTAAAGGAATTTCACGATCTACAACCCAACCGTAGAAAGATGAGATAGGGTTTCCTACTAAGTTGATCCATTCTGCAGCTCTTTTACTGTCTACATTTTGAATTTGCCCGTTAGAGTCTGCAAAGTCAACTAACTCATTTTTGTTGTGAGAAGCTATGACTGTTGTTCCCCATCTGAAGTCTTCAGTTGCTATGTTTCTTGATGTAATTTCTAATTCAATTCCTGAGTTTCTTACTTCTCCTAAGTTTTCCAATGCTGCTGAGAAACCTGTTGAAGATGGAACTGGGTTGAATAGTAATAATTGATCACTCGTTCTTGTGTAGTAATCTAAAGAACCTGTAATTCTGTTGTTGAATAATCCGAAGTCAATTCCTGGGTTGAATTCTATCAATCGCTCCCATTGTAATTCTGGATTTGCAATGTTAAGCGCTACAAAAGCTGCTTGCGAGTTGTAATTGTCTGTTCCTAATAAAGAGATTGAAGGATATAAATCTGTAAGATTATTATTTGTATCAATATCCTTGTTTCCTGTAACCCCGAAACTTGCTCTAAGTTTTAAAGTTGTTAAGATTTCACTTTCTACTAAGAAATCTTCTTCTGAAACTACCCAACCTACAGAAGCAGAAGGGAAATTTCCGTATTTATTATCTATACCGAAAATAGAACTACCATCGCGTCTAAAACTTAACGATGCTAAGTATTTGTCATTGTATGCGTAGTTTACTCTTGCAAAGAACGAAGAGAATCCTTCTTCATAGGTATATGATTGTATTTCATTTAGAATTGTAGCTGCACTTAGGGTTTGTACTAAATCGGAAGTATATCCAGATCCAAGTGCGCTATCTCCTTGCCAATCCCATTTTTCAGCCGAAGCTCCAAGAACTGCGTTGAATTCATGTCCACCAATAGCTTTGTCGAATGTAAAATATCCTTCAGATAACGTGTGAATTCTAGTTTCATTAGATTCAAAATAACTTGCTGCAGCAGCACCGTTTCTGTTAGATAATACTCCTTGCCATCTGTTTCTGAATGTATTTTGGTAATCACCACCTAAACTTGCTCTGAATTTTAAACCGTCAACAATTTTATATTCTCCATAGAAAAGACCTGCAAGTTTGAATTTGTAATCATTACGATCGCGCTCTAATACTTTTGCAGCTGGATTTGTGTTTGAAGTGTTACTGATGTCTTGTAAAACTGAACCGTCTCCAAATAAATCGAAGTTATCAAAATGTCTCTGAATAGCGTAATCGCCCACTTGAACATTTGGATATGTAGCAGTATCTACAAACTGAATTGAGTTTGAATCATGGTACAAAGGCAACCAAGGCGTTTGTCTTAATATATCGTGTGTTGATCCGTCAAAACGTCTTCTTCTCGTGTATGATGGTGCAAAGTTTACACCTATTTTTATTTTATCACTTAGTTTACTGTCTAATTTTAATCTAGCATTGTAACGTTTGTAATCATCCGTTAACAAAACTCCTTCATCATGGTTGTAACCTAACGAAGCACTAAATTTTGTGTTTTTACTTCCACCACGTGCATTGAATGAATGTGTTGTTATTGTTCCACCTTCAAAGATTACATCTTGCCAGTCTCTATCAATACCTGTCGTTTGTGTTAGTAATTCCTTGTATGCTGTTCTGTTAGAAAGTGTTCCTGTTGCAGCGCGTTCTGCAGCAACAGTTTCTGCTACTGTAAAGTAGTAGTCGTCACTTTGTTTTGCTTCTTTAAATCCAAAAAAGGAATTGTACGAAAATGATGTTTTCCCTTCTTTTCCTTGTTTTGTTGTAATTTGAATTACACCATTTGCTCCACGCGAACCATAAATAGCTGTAGAAGCGGCATCTTTTAATACATCAAAAGTTTCCACTTCGTTCATATCTAAGTTTCCAAGGAAATCACTATCAACTACTAATCCGTCAATAACGATTAAAGGCGCTGAATCTCCATTTAATGAACCTACACCACGAACTCGTATGGTAGGATCTGAACCAGCTTCTCCTTCTGTTGCAGCTACATTTAAACCAGCTACTTGCCCTACAAGCGCATCATCTAGCCTTGATACTGCAATTTTGTCTAAGCCTTTATCTTTTACATTTAAAGTAGACATTGCACCTGTTAAGTGTTTCTTTTTTCTTGTACCGTACCCAACAACAACAACTTCATCTAATGCGTTTGCATCTTCTTCTAAGCTGATGTTTAACGTTTTTTGGGAATCAACAATAATTGTTTGTGAAATATAACCAACAAAAGAAAATTGTAATATATCGCCTTTTTTAACTGAAATTTGATAATTACCATCAAAGTCGGTAGAGGCACCTTTTGATGTTTTCACTACCTGAATGTTTACACCAGGAATAGGTTGATTGTCTGATTTGTCAACTACTTTCCCCTTGAGAGGATAAGACTCCTGTGCATACATTGAAATGCAGAAGAAGAGCATAACAATATAGGTTAGCTTAGTTTTTAAATTCATAATTAAGTTTTTTTTAATTAGTTAATATTCAACTAATCACTTATTGCCTTATTCATACTGCCATTTTTTTTGTATTTTTGAAGCATGCATGTTACGATAAGTAATTATGTATAATTTTACTTCCCTCCAAAGAAGTAATATTCCACAAAGGATAGGCGTGCACCTGTCCTTTTTTTTTGTTTTGAAAAATTGGTTTACCAGATTGGTTTACCAAATATATATAATTTTTTGAGATTTACAACGTTTTCGTAATCTTTATTAAAGAATTGTTAATTTTTTGTCTTTTACTTTTGCTATTCCATAAAGTCTTCTCGTATTGGACTAAATACGTCAATTAGTATTCCTTCTTCCGTACAAATAGCTCCGTGCAATACGTGTGGCGGAATGTAGACTGTATCGCCACCTTTTACAACGCTGGTTTGTTCTCCAATTGAAAACTCAAAAGTTCCACTTTCTACATACGTTACTTGACTGTGGTAATGTTCGTGCTTGTATCCTATTCCTCCTTTGTCGAAATGTACTTTTACGAGCATGATTTTGTCATCATAACCCATAATTTTTCTTTTTACACCTTCACCAACAACTTCCCATTCTAGGTCTTTGTCTAAAATAAATTCTTTGCTTGCTCCAAATGTTTTCATATCGTATCTTGATTAGTTTTTGATTGTTGTATTTTAAGTTTTATCTATTTTTTTGGTGGAGTTCCCGGACCTATTGTCGCTTCTCTAAACCATACTTCTGTGTAACAACCATTTTCATATTGTTTGGCAATGTTACCTCCGTACGTTTCTGCACCTGCGCACCAAACCATATTTTTTTTAGGATCTTTCCCATTGGTTTGATTGTATGCTCCTTGTTTGAAATAGTTTAATTCTCCACTATACGCAATAGAACGCTCAGTACCATCTTGCCCAATTGGCACAAATAGTTTTTGTACTTGCTGTGGAATGTCTGCTTTTTTCACATATTGAGATGCAATAAGATTCTTGGTAAATGTTTTTGTTTCGTGACCTTCGCTTGTAAAAGTGAGATACATTATTCCTTTGTACACATTTACTTCATAACTGAATTCTTCTCCTAATTCTATTCCATCTACAGGTTCCGCTGGAACATCGTTTTTACTTTTTCCAACTACAGACATATCGTGTCCCCAAATAGCAGAAGAATAATCCCATCTTCCTGAGTTATCATCACCTGCTGTATTGATTTCATAATTCCAAAAGACAGATCCTTTGGTGTGTCCTGGGAATTTTTTGTAGAATAGTTTAAAAGGTTCATTTTCATGTCCTTCTCCACTATGAATTTGCCCAACTACAGTTGCATACGAAGCTGCTACTCTGGCATCACCCGAAGTAGAAACTTGCATTACTTTACAGGTTCCTGTTAGTTTTCCTCCTTGTTCTGGCGTCCATTCGCGTTTTTCATGTAATTCTGTTCTTGTATTACTAGAATTTTTTGAAGTCACACCCGAATTTGGCGTTTTGTAAACAACCCAACGTCTTGTGCCATCAATTACAGTGTAGAAGAATTTTTTGTCTTCAAAATTTACAAGATCGTCTTTTTTAGTTCCATCACCCATTAGTATTTTAAATTTATCCATGAAGGGAATTACCTCACTTGGATAGACTGTTTTTCCACTTAAACCATCATTCGCCTTAAAATATCCTGCATTTGATATGGCATCCTCACTGATTGTAATTTTTGCTGTTTTAAACCAAACCTCCGCATAATTACCGTCAGCATATTGTTTTTGAAGGTCTCCGTTATGCGTTTCAGCTCCTGAACACCAAACTTTGTTTACTTTCGGATCTTTTCCATTGGTTTGATTGTAACATCCTAATTTAAAAAAGAGTCCTTGACCTGTGTATGCTTTTTCTTGTTCAACACCATCTTGACCAATTGGTACAAATAATTTTTTGACTTGTTCTGGCATGTCTGAACGGTTTGCATACGACGAAGTAATTAAGTTTTTAGTAAATGTTTTGGTTTCATGTCCTTTACTTGTAAAAGTTAAGTACATCATTCCGTCTTTTATTTTTACATCATAACTAAATTCTTCTCCTAATTCAATTCCATCTTTTGGCTCTGGTGGATAGGTATTTTTGTCCGTTCCGACCACGGAAAAGTCATATCCCCAAATTGGATACGAATAATCCCATCTTCCTGAATTATCATCACCGGCAGTATTGATTTCATAATTCCAAAAGACAGATCCTTTTGTGTGTCCTGGAAATTTTTTGTAGAATATTTTTAGTGGTTCATTTTCATGTCCGTCTGCACTATGAATTTGCCCTACCACAACTGAATACGTTGCTGCAACACTGGCATCTCCAGTTTTTGCAACATTCATTACTTTCAGCGTTGCATTCATGGTAGCATCAGTCATTGGCGACCATTTTTTTAGTTGTGCCAATTCAGTTCGTGTATTGTTTGAAGTACCATGTGTATTTCCTGCATTTGGCGATTTGAATACTACCCAATCTTCCTTTCCGTCGTTTGCTGCGTAAAAGAAATCTTTGTTTTCATAATCAGTTGCTTGTCCTACATTAGAACCATCACCTAAGATTAAATTCCAATGTTGAAAAAATGGAATTACGTCATTTGCCTTGAGACTTGTAGATGCATTCGCTGTTTTTCCATTTGGCTTTTGCTTTTTACTTTCGCCACAGCTATAGCACAAGAAAATTATACTTACCATTAATAGATAAGGCGCAAAATTTAACTTGGGTGTTTTGATACTCATAGTATACGGATCTGTTTGGTACTAATTGTTATGATTATATGTTGTAAAATAAACCTTTAATTAGATTGATTTTTTACTCTTTGATTATTTTTTTGGTAATGCTTTTATTGTTCGTTTCTATTTTTACTAGATACATTCCGTTTTTAAGATTAGAAATATCAACAGTATTTGTTACTTTATCAATATTTAACACTTCTTTCCCTAACATATCGTACATGCGTATTGAAACTGCATCATTTGTAGTTGTTTGAATGTTTAGTGTTCCTTTACTTGGATTAGGATACAGTTTGAAAGTAGTAGTTTCCGCATCATTTACACTTAAAGTAGCGTCAGAGATTATAATTTCATTTGAATAATTGAACGCTTTGTCAACTGCATAAATCTTGTAATAATTGCCCGCAGTGTATATATCTGTAAAGTTTGTATCTGTACCAATGTAAACTACAGTTCCCATAAGTCCGCCAGTTCCGTTAGTCGTTGTACCTCCAAATTGATAGATTCCATTTTGATTTGGATCGTTGTCTGCATTTGGTGCTGAAGTGTATTTTACAACTACATAACCACCATTGTCAACACCGCCAGCAGGCGCTGTCCAACCAATAGCGGCTATACCAGAATTATCTGCATACGTTCCTGCAGTTGGATCGTTTGGAGCTGTGTCGTCATACGCGCCAGCATATACAACAAAATCATCAATACGTACGGTTCCTGTATAATTGTTGTCATCACCATCTAATCTTGCAACTGCCCAACTGGAAGCATTGAAAGTTGCGCCTGATGTAACGGTTCTGTATGTTTTTGTATAGGTATTTGCTGCAAAAGGAGTTGCATCAGTAGTATTTCCGGCAATACCGCCTGAAGTATTATTTAGATAGATACCAGCATCTAAATCGTTTCCTGGATCTGTTGCTGCTGAGTAAAAATATTGAACTGTATAACTTGTACCTGTTTGAATTGTTGGGTTTGTTGGTGATGGCGATTGCATACGCACATTATTAGCGCCAGGCGTCACTGCCCATGCTGCTGAAAAATTACCTGTTCTTGCCAATGCTGCATCATCTGTCATATCTCTAATTGCAGAATTACTTGTTGAAGAAACCGTCCATTGTGTTTGGGCTGTTCCGCTTTGACCACTTCCAGCAGAACTCATCGTGTTATCAGCTGTTTGTGTTTCCATTCCGCCATCCATCTCTGGGAATTCTCCAATTACTTGTCCTGTTGTTGCTGGTGTAGTTGATCCACTATATACAATCTGTGTATTTACACGTTCAGCTTTTCTTTGATTTAATGTCGTTGGTGCAGATGAAGATCCTGCTCTATAGTTAAGAGATTGATGCCCAGTAGTGGCTTGCCAATGCCAATTTAATGATCCATTTCCTGAAAATAATGCGTTTGGTTGCATAGGATCTACTGGTACTAAATTAGAGCAATCCCAATCTACAGCAATTTCTAAAGCACCACCTGTATAATTAAAGCCTGTAGCTAAAATAAAGTTCATAAACCCTTCGGCACCCGGAAAATTGTTTGTAGTGTTAAATGTATATGTTCCAACAATAGTAGCTCCAGTTATGGCATCTGCCCAAGCGCTATCTAACGCTACTACTTCTGTTGCGCTTGAATTTTTCATATAAATTGTCATTGTAGCATCTCCTGAAGCCGTAATAATGTTTGTAGAACCTAAATCAAAGTTTACTTGTGATATTGTAGCGGAAGGAGCTAAAGAAGCTAATTCGGCAGCTGTATAGTGTATCACTGCGCGTGAATATACTGAGCTTGAACTACTACTTGAACGCTGAAAAGGTCCTTTAGTCGCTGAAGAATCTGTTCCTGTTCCCAGCGTAAGCGTTGCTTGTGAATGTGCAAAATCAACAAAACCTATAAAAAGTAATGTTATAAAAAGTAGTTTTGTTTTCATGTTTTTATTTTAATGAGTTATGTATAAATTGTAATATTTGACATACGAAAATGCATTTGCGTCTGTGGTAATTAAATAGTTCCCTGCTTTGTAATAGTTTTCAAAAGGCCATTTATCAAGACTTACATCTTCGTATATATAAGGAGTTTCGTTATTGAGTTGAACACTTAAGCGTGCGTCTGAAGCAATGATTTCAAAATCGAATGCATCATACCCAACATAACCTAAGTTTACTTTAATGTCGGACCAAATTGCGCTCGAAGTTGTTAGTAAATCATCACCAGAAGTAGTTTCATCAACTAGTGATTTTTTGTGCGACCAAACAAATCCGTCTTTCCAATATATTTTAAGTAATGGCGGTCCGTTGTTGGATGAGAAATTAAAGGCATTCATGTCTTCTTCTGAAATAATTCCGTGAATTTGCATGAATATTACATCGTGAAAATCATCATTGGAGCTCGTATCTGGTGAAACAGATGCTACTTTTAGGCGTCCTTTCATTCGTCCGCCTTCTAGCAATGTCCAATTTTCTCGTGAGTTTGAGGTATTGATCAGTTCGCGTAATTCAGTTCGAGAATACGAACTGTTTGTTGTAGAAGATTCTGGATAGGCATAAAAAACGAGTGATTCATCTTCTGTATCGTCATACATAAAAGGTTGTACAGGCGTTAAGTTTTGATATCCAAAGTTTACCAATTCGTCTGGTTGATATTCGTCTGGTTTTCCGTTATTGTTTTCATCTACCGGAAGTGTCACTTTCCAATTAGAGAAGTTGATATCTGCATAATTTACTGTTGGAGTTTCTTCTGGCGGATCCTCATTTGATGGTGTTTCTGTAGAAGTTGGTGTTGGTCTTTCTAACTCATCATTATTAGAACAACTTACTGTAAACACGGCAATTAACACGATAAAAAGAACCTTGTTGAGACAGTTATAAAATGTAGCTTTTGTATACATATTTAAAATTGGTTAACCAGATTGGTTTACCAAATATACTTATATTTCTGAATGGAACAAATTTTAATCTATAAAATGTGTACGCTTTCAAAATTTTATAAAGGTGAAGTAGCTACTTTAGGATTCGAACTTTTTGTTGGAGGATTTGAAAGAGATTGGTTGATTTTTTAAAAGAATGTGTGTTGTTATCAATAGCATCATTTAACTAGTTTATAATGAAATTAAATCTCTATATTTTAAAACGCATACAACTTACTGCAACTACAAGAGCAACGCAGTAATAAGTGATGTTTTGTTGTCTATAAATAGTTTCTTTGTCTTATGAAAAGGGTGGGATAAAATCATATCTGATTATTGGAAACTTTTGCGATAAAAAATTGAATTTCAACATACATGTTCTGTGTAAATTCAATTGTATTTAGCTAATAAGATAGACACCAATGACAAAGCTACAGCTAGCAGCGAACAGTCACTTTTTCATATCCGAAAATCATATTTAACATTGATTTGAGTACGTTTTACGAACTCAGAAATAGGATAAGTATGTCCAATTATCACAACACATTTTAAACAAATATTTTTATGAAAAAATCAATTTTAC
>NZ_JBGCDL010000243.1:0-3139 GCF_045105435.1 Kordia sp.
AGATTAGAGCGCATGGATCGGTTGTATAGGTAGTTTTTTAGCAGGTTAATAGAATAGTTTTCACAATAACATTATGCCTAAATAAAACTGTAAAATTTCAATATTTAACTACAATCTGTTTATTACACATAAAAAATATTATAACTAACTATTACTAAGATAAGGTAAAAATAGCTTAAAAGCAAACTCAATTACATTTTTATACAAAGTAAAAATCATTATAAAAATTACTCGAAAATGTAATCACCTTATAACACTATCATTATCACTCTAATGCCGATGAATAAAGGTTTTCGGCATATTATCAGCTTATAAAGGAAATGTATTTTTGTGGGGGTTGTACGGGGTGATTTTTCCTAGATTTTACAGGAGTTGCTTTAAAACAATATTAAAATTCATTTTTCATTATAAAACATGTACGAATTAATAATAAAATAACTATATTTCAACTCTAAAAGGAAACAAAAAATTGCACCTTTAAAACTTTTTGGTTATCTTTAATTATTCAGTATGGCAAAACAGAAACTTTTTGATGAGCCTTTTGATGAAGGCACTATTGTTAAACTAGAATTATACAAAAATTATCTAAAAGAATGGATTCCTGTTTTTAATTCTCGGCCGAAACCAATCACTAATGTTGTTAATGTGTTTGATTTTTTTTCAGGGGTTGGATGCGACCCAACTGGTAAGTACGGCAGTCCTCTAATTGCTGTTGATGTTATAACAAAGGCTAAATACATAAACAGAAAAGATGTAAGAATACATTTACATCTTAATGACTATGATAGCAACAAGTTGAATAAACTTAAACAGAACATTGTAAGCATGGGCTATAATCCAGCCCTATTTGATATTCATTATTACAATAAAGATGCAGTAACTTTGTTTCACCAACTACAAAGTGAGATGCAAGATGCCGCCAATTTGATATTTTTTGACCAGTATGGAATAAAATATGTCGATAAAACTTTGTTTCAACAAGTTGCTAGAAAAACAATGACAGATTTTATTTTTTTCGTCTCTTCAGCAACATATAATAGGTTTGCTGATAATAGTAGTATCACTAGTACTATACAAATAAGTCCTAAATTAATAAAAAACAGCAAATCAAGTCACATTCATAACTTAGTTGCTGATGCTTATAAACAAGCTATTCCTAATGATATAACTTACTACCTTGCTCCTTTCTCTATTCAAAAAAAGAAAGGAAAAGCTAAAAACATCTATGGTTTAATCTTTGGCAGTAGACATCCACTAGGTATAGAAAAGTTTTTAACAGTAAGTTGGAAACAAGATGTGGAAAATGGAACAGCGAACTTTGACATTGAAGATACTCAAATTAAAAAATCACAGTTATCTTTGTTTACAGGTAAAACTACACCCACTAAAAAAGAAATTTTTGAAAACTCACTAGAAGAGGAAATACTAAAAGGAATATTAACTACTGATCAAGATATTGTAGCATATATGCTTAATCACGGTTTTATAAGACAACATGTTATTCCTGTAATTGAGAGCTTAAAAGCACAAAAGAAAATTAAATATGAAGGAAGGCTTTCTCTCACATCAGGAATCTTGTACAAGAAAAAAGGAGATAACAACTACAAACAACCTACAAAAATAAAACTACTATAAAATGGCAACAAAATCATCAATAGAATGGACAGAAGTGACATGGAACCCTGTTACTGGTTGTGATAAAGTCTCAGCAGGATGTAAAAATTGCTATGCAGAAAGAATGGCGCACCGCCTAATGGCTATGGGGGTGAAACAATATCAAAATGGTTTTGAACTTAACCTAGCTCCACAGGCTCTAAATACTCCTAGAAGCTGGAAAACAAAAAAAGTAGTTTTTGTTAATTCTATGAGCGACCTGTTTCATGAAAAAGTTCCTTTATCTTATATCCAACAGGTATTTCAAGTTATGAATGAAACACCTCATATTTATCAAGTTCTAACAAAACGCTCTAAGCGATTATTAGAATTATCTCCGTCTTTAAATTGGACAAGTAATATCTGGATGGGAGTTTCTGTTGAAAATCAAACCTTTACACCTAGAATCAAAGACTTACAACAAACTGATGCTAAAGTTAAATTTTTATCTATTGAACCGCTTATTGGTGCTATAAAAACGCTTAGTCTTGATGCGATTGACTGGGTAATTGTTGGCGGTGAGTCTGGGCCAAGAGCCAGAAAAATAAAAAAAGAATGGATAGATTTTGTTCAACTAAGATGTAAAGAAACAAATACTCCCTTCTTTTTCAAACAGTGGGGCAAAAAAGAATTTAATGACAACCCAAATGATGAAACTATAAATACTTCGCACAAGCATCATGCTAAAGGAGGTTGTGAACTGGATGGGCATATTTATAGAGCAATGCCTAATAGTGTCGCTTTGGCAAAATAATACTAGGTAATCCCTCTTAAATACGACAAGAGTTATCACCAGACTATTCTATCCCATCTACACTAACAATGTGATCCAATCGAATAATTTCGCCATCATTCAATAATAGAAACTCTTCCTTTTGTTTGGTGTAAACATCCTTAAAGGTAGTGTGTTTGTTTTGTATGTTTCCTTCGACTAGATACACCAACTCTACATAGGTGATAAAAATAGTTGGAAGCAGTATTACTAGTCTACCTATTGATAATATAGCCTGATTTTTGTATTTTTGTTTAACAAGCTCAAGTTTAGCTCTATAAACGGCGGCCATAACTCTAAAATGTATTCTTACTATGGATCATACAAATATTCAATTGCAGTCTGTAATTACTAAGTTGCAACGACTGGATAATGATAATTTACTACAACGCGTGTCTGATTTCTTAGATGGTATGTTGGCCGCTTCTGGAGATACCAAAACAGATTGGTGGAATGAATTACCTGATACTGTTCAACAGGATTACGAGGAAGGAATAAAGGAGATGGAAGCAGGAGAAGAAACGAACGCAGATGACTTCTTAAAGAAATATCGCTAATAGTGAAGGATAAAATTAAAGAGGTTAGAATTGGTTTGCGAGCACAAACACAATTTGAAAAACTCCGAAAGAATACCGAAGAGCGCCAAGGTTCAAAAGCTGCTGGTCAATTCGTAGATGATTTTGAGAAAACTAAAAACCAACTCAAAAGAACCCC
>NZ_JBGCDL010000244.1:0-7540 GCF_045105435.1 Kordia sp.
ACAACTGGTATTACGTGCTAAACGTGCTAGGATTCCTGTGATTATTGCGACACAAATGATGGAAACCATGATTTCTAGCCTAACACCAACGCGAGCTGAGGTTAATGATGTAGCAAATTCTGTTATGGATGGAGCAGATGCCGTAATGTTATCTGGAGAAACTTCGGTGGGTAAATATCCTGTGCAAGTAATTGAACAAATGACAAGAATCATCAAAAGTGTTGAAGATTCTCCGTTAATTAATGTACCAGAAGAACCACCACACATTCGCACAAAAAGATACATTACAAAATCGGTTTGTTATCATGCATCGCACATGGCAAATGAAATAAAAGCGAAAGCAATTTGTACCTTAACAAATAGTGGATATACGGCTTTCCAAATATCTGCTTGGCGACCAGCTTCACACATTTTAGTATTTACATCCAACACAAGAATCCTTACACAATTAAACCTACTTTGGGGCGTAAAAGCATTCTTCTACGATAAATTTGTAAGTACAGATGATACCGTTGAAGACGTAAACCTAATAGCAAAAGAAAAAGGATTCGTTAAAAAAGACGACATGCTTATCAACTTGGCTGCCATGCCAATTACCGACAAAGGAATGGTAAATACTTTGCGTGTTTCATTGATTGAGTAAATGAAATCAAAAAATAAAATAGAATAACAATATGCTTTGATACACGTCTGTGTCAAAGCATATTTTTTAAAAAATTCCTATGATTCGTCCAGAATTACTACAAAACATTGAAAAACTAACGCAAGATTTTAATTCTATTCCTACGGACAGAAAAGCACACTTAGAAACACTCTCTGCGTACATTCAAAAAAAATATAACGCCAAAAAAACGCCGAAACTAATTGTTATTTGCACACACAACTCTAGGAGAAGTCACTTAGGACAATTATGGTTGGCAGCTGCCGCAGATTACTATCAATTGCCAAAACTTGAATCTTTTTCAGGTGGAACAGAAGCTACAGCGTTCAATCCAAATGCAATTGCGGCTGCACAGCGCATCGGTTTTGAAATTGCACAATTAGTAAAAGCTGAAAATTCTATTTACAACATTCGTTGGAAAATTGGTCAAGAACCGTATCAGGCATTTTCAAAACGTTTTGAACAACCGCCAAATCCAACACAAGAATTTGCAGCAATAATGGTATGTACAGAAGCTGATGAAGGTTGTCCGTTTGTATCAGGAACCGATTTTAGAATTGCCTTGCCTTTCCAAGATCCAAAAGCCTTTGACGGAACACCGAAAGAAGCTGCAAAATACGACGAACGTTGCGAACAAATAGGAACAGAAATGTTGTATGTGCTTTCAAAAGTTTCAGTGAATTAGTAACGCCTTAGACACTTTTGAATTTAAGAAAATCTTTGAAACGTCTTTGCGAAAGTTTTAAAAAAACTTGTGGCAATCTATTTGTTTCATAGATAATTTTTTGTGTGAACTAGGCACAGGTTACTTCGTCGTTTTTTCCTCGTAATGACGTTTCATAATCTAAACGTCACTTCGAGTGATTTTTTGAAGAAAAATAGTATCGAGAAGTACTTTGAAACGTAAAATGTTGTTTAAAAACTAAAAGCGATCTAAGAGATTCCTGCCTTCGCAGGAACAAGTCTAACAGCGACAGCGTTCTAAGAGCGTTAGCTATCTAATTAATCTAAAAATCAAACTTCAACTGAACAGAAATACTCTTCTTCTCATCTACTTTAGAAGATTTTTTATCTTTCTTATCGGTATTCAAATTACTCAAAGAAATACCTAACAAACGCACAGAATCTTTCAATTTTTCTTGATATAATAAATCTTTTACCGTTTCAAAAATCAAATCTTTATCTGCAATAAAATATTGAATTGTTTTACTTCGAGTTTGTGTGGTGAAATCGCTGTATTTTATTTTTAAGGTAATTGTCTTTCCAGAAATCGCATACTTTTTCAAGCGTCTTTCGAGTTCGGTAGCAATATTTTCTAGCTTCTCTAGCATAAAAATTTCACTAGTCAAATTATCAGAAAATGTACGTTCGGCAGCAACCGATTTTGCAACTCTATTAGGTTTTACGGCACTGAGGTGAATTCCTCTCACAACATTATAATAAAAGCTTCCCGATTTGCCGAAATGTTCCGTCAAAAATTCAACATCTCTCATTTTCAAATCCTTTCCTGTAAAAATTCCAAGCTGATACATGCGTTCGGCAGTCACTTTTCCAACGCCATAAAACTTCCGAATATCCAAGGCTTCCAAAAAGTCCAACACTTCTTCTGGTGGAACCGTTTTTTGTCCGTTTGGTTTGTTATAATCGCTCGCAACTTTGGCAACAAACTTATTAATAGAAATTCCCGCGGAAGCGGTTAAACCAACATCTTTCAAAATTTTAGCACGAATTTCCTCCGCAATCATAGAGGCACTCGGATTTCCTTTCTTATTCTGAGTCACGTCCAAATACGCTTCATCCAAAGACAAAGGTTCCACCAAATCGGTATATTCATAAAAAATTTTCCGAATTTGACTTGAAATCTCTTTATACCGATCAAATCGTGGAGGTACAAAAATTAATTCAGGACAACGTTTTCTGGCTAAAAACCCGCTGATGGCACTTCGCACGCCAAACTTTCGTGCTTCGTAACTAGCTGCACTCACAACACCACGTTTTCCGCCACCGCCAACCGCAAGTGGTTTTCCTTTCAATTCAGGATTATCCATTTGCTCAACAGACGCATAAAACGCATCCATATCTACATGAATAATTTTTCGTAAAGGGAAATCGAAGTCCATATTCAAAATTATGATATCTTTAGCAGTAAATTAAATCTGTAACAAAATAAGATAGATGAATAAACACCTATTTTTAAGCGTTATTTTCTCTTTTGGATTGCTTTTTTCTGCGTGTTCTGACAAAAGTACCAATAAAGATCAACGTTCCGAATTCTTTATGCATGGAAAAGTTATTAATGGAGCTAACAAAAAATTACAATTAAACGTTCCAAGCTTATACCCAAACAATATTTTGGAGTCAACAATACAGAACGGTGTTTACAGATTCAAAGGATTATTTCAATCGCAAGACGTCGCTTATTTAAGTATTGCAGATCATGAAAGTGACTTTGCGCCACTACCGATTTTCATCTCGGAAGACACGTTGGAAATACATTTAGAACTTGACAAAAAAGATAACCAATGGATGATTGCAAAAGATTCAACCGTCAAGGGAAATCTGAATAAATTTGCAAAAAATATTGCGACTACATATTGGAAAATTAATAGTGTTTGGGTTTTTAAAGACAGTTTGAAAAATGATAGTATGCAAAAATATATATATCCTGGTGTAAGAAGAAAAACCTTTGACTTTTATAAAGAAACACTATTTAAAAAGCAAAAAGGAGCTGTAGGATTGCATTATTTGCGAATGATGTTAGAAAACAATGTTGTGTATGACAAAAAGAGAATGCCATTAGCTGATAGAGAGCACTTGCGAATGTTTTTTGAGCAAATTGATACCTCACTTCGTCATACGTCGGACTATAAAATTGTAAATAATTATATTGATACTATAGATGATACTTCTGAAAATCAAGAATTTGTAGAGTATACGTTGCTAAATTTAGCAAGTAAAGAAAAGTCGCTTTCACAAATCATTTCTAAAAATCGTTTTACACTGATAGAGTTTTGGCATTCTGGTTGTATTCCGTGTAGAAAATTTAACAAAGAAGGAAAATTAGTGTACAAAGAACTGAAAAAAGCAGGTATTGAAATCGTTTCGATAAATACAGATTATGATCAATCCACTTGGCAAAAAGCATCTAAACAGGATAGCATTCCGTGGGTAAATCTGTATGCGGGCACACATTCAGAGATTGTTCCTAATTATAATGTAATCAGTTACCCAACATCCTATATTTTTGACCAAAATCAGCAATTAGTTGAATTTGAATTCAAAAAAGCAGAGAATTTATTAAAGCTTATTGACCCAAAATAATGCAAGAAATAGAACGAAAATTTCTCGTTAACAGTCCAAAATTCAAAAAAGAAGCTGCCAATTCTTTCCAAATAGCGCAAGGTTTTCTCAATACGCATGCGGAACGTACGGTTCGTGTTCGTATAAAAGGAAACCAAGGATTTCTAACCATCAAAGGAAAATCGAACGAAAGTGGCACAAGTCGATTTGAGTGGGAAACGGAAATTTCAGTCGCAGAAGCAACACAACTTTTACAACTTTGCGAAAAAGGAATCATTGAAAAAATACGCTACAATATTCCGCTAGGAAATCATATTTTTGAAGTAGACGAATTCTTTGGCGAAAATGAAGGTTTGCTTGTTGCCGAAGTAGAATTACAGCATGAAAACGAAGCATTTCAAAAACCTGATTGGCTTGGCGAAGAAGTCACAGGGCAAACACCATATTACAACTCTCAACTCAGTAAAAAACCTTATAAAACTTGGCATCATGAATAAATATATCTGTCTAATTTTAGTTGGAATTTTTTGTGTGGCGTGCAATAATTCCAATAAAAATAAAACGTTAAACAATAACCAAAATCAAGTTGGAAACAAAAAATTCACCAAAGTAGAAATACAAAAACTGCTAGATAAAGGTTTTAAAATTTTGGAAATGGTAGATCAAAAAACAAAAGATACTATTTTAATGCAGCAATATTTTATGGCGTTTCTTAAAAAAGGAAAAGACAGTACACAAAGTAATAAAACGGGCGACAGTTTACAGCGATTGCATTTGGCACACTTAAAAAAAATGTATGACTTAGGATATGCAGATATCTCTGGACCTATTGGCGATTTGGGCGACATTCGCGGAATTACCATTTACAATGTTCCAACCCTAGAAATGGCAGACAGTTTAGCCAATTCAGATCCATCTGTAAAAGCAGGACGTTTACAAATTGAACTGCATCCTTGGTGGGCAGCAAAAGGCACTTCGTTGCGATAAACCTGTTCTTGCGTAGGCGGAAAACTAGCATAAAACTCAAGATTTACTTCAAAAAATAGATCATGTTTAACATAAAAAATGAGATTAACTTATTTGCGCAAAAATTAAAACGACACAAAATTAATTTTGAAAAAAGAGGTGATCGCATCATCATTAAAACAGCAACAACTGACTATCAACAACTTCTAGTTTACTTCTTATTACCGTTAATTTTCGGAAGTATTATTGTGCTAAGTGTATCTTTATTCATCATATTTTACGGCGTTTACATTCCTAAAATGCAACTCTTATTTGGATTTGGATTAGTAAGTGGTTTTGCGTTAATAGGGTTTGCGTATGGTAGTTTGCTTCGTATTCGAAAAAAGAAAAAGGAAAATCACGCATCAAAAATTCTCTACAACAGGAAACTAATCTTCAAAGTAAATCAAAAAGAAAAAAAATACGATGTAGAAAATATAGCAACCATCAAAAATAGTATTGAAATTCACGGTGATAGTATTTTGATGGGAAATGTTTTCTTAGAAGACAAAGAAGGAAATCAAGTCACAATCATAAGTATAGAAGGTTTCAAAAGCAATCATTTACGAAGTGATTTGGTATGGTTTGAAAACTTCTTCAAAAACTATTTACAGCTTACAACATAAAATTGAAAATAAAACTACGTCATTACCTAAAAAGATCTGTGCAAATCTTCTTGTGCTTAGCTATTATTATACACTTTACAATAAAAGATACATGCTATATTTCGGGCTTACTTTTTTATGCAACGCCGCTTCCGATAATTGTGCTCGGTTTGTTGTTTTTACTACTATTCATAAAGGCTTCCGCCAGAAAGTACTATACAATACTTGTGCTTCTGTTAACTGTCATTTGGGGAAGCAGAAGCTATACGTATTCGCCCGATGCAGATACTTCCAATTCCTTAGAAATTGTACTGTGGAATGCCTACCGAGTTCGAAACTTTGAAGATGCATTCTTGGTAAGTAAATCAACTCCTGATGTAATGGTTTTGATTGAATGTGATGAATACGACTATCAAAAAATAAAAGAAAAATACAAAAACTATCATTTTGAACTCACGGAAAAATTAATTGGAATTTTTTCAAAAACACCTATAAAAATTCATTCAAAAGTAAAAACAAAAGATCATGTTGTCGTCGTTCATTTTAGCACAAAAAACACACATTTTTATGCAATTGATGTCTCTTCAGATCTCAGACATTTTCGAAAACCAATGCTGAAAAGTATCATATCTGAAGTCAAAACGGAAGACAAAACCATCATTTTAGGAGACTTTAATACGCCATTTGAGTCGTTATTCTTTAAAAATTTCAAAAAAAATTACCAGCATGCATTCACGGAAAAAGGAAATGGATTTCGAGAAACTTGGTTTTGGAACATTCCGCTACTTTCCCTAGATCATATCTGGGTTTCCAAAGATGTCAAAATTCTAAAAACGGAAAAAATTAGCACTTGGAAATCCGATCATTCCATGCTCAAAATGTACCTCAAAAAAGAGGTTGAGAAAAAATAAATTTGGAAAATTAAAAAATGATCTTCTATATTTGCAAACATCAAAACGTGACAAAACAAAAAACAAATTAGTAACAAAAACGAAAACGTGCAAAAAGTAAAACTTACATATCGAAACAGTGTTGGAAACATTCCGATGCGCGACTTGGGTTTTACCAGTTGTATCTTTCAGTAGAAATATAACATCATCAAACAACCCGAGTCCCAAAAGGCTCGGGTTTTTTAATGCTCATTTTTAAAAAATATGCTCACAACAGCAACAAAACATATCGGAACAAACCCTGTAAATACGCAGCTATTGTTCATTTTAGAACCAAAATATTCTTTGGAATAAAGAATATATATACAACAGTATAAAAGCTCGGTTCTACCTAAGAATCGGGCTTTTTTTATTAATGAAACTCAGAGCTGAAAAGAATAAACTATTTGTCAAATCGAGCGCAGTCGAGAAGCTAAGAAAGTTATCGATTTTATTGAATCTCGACTGCGCTCGATTTGACATTTAGTTAAGCAATTAAAACAGAAAACAACAACACAACAAAAAGCTAGAAATCGTGTAGCGACACAAAACGAAGAAAGATGAATTTAATCAAACAAATGGAACGACTGTAAAACTCGGGAGTGTGTTTTCAGTACCAACAAAAATAATTTTTAACGCATAAAAAACAAACATGCAACATCAAACACACACATTAAAATTTTTTACTGAAAACAACATTCAAAAGAGACAGTCATGGAAACATCACAAATACATCGAAAGCATACATCGAAGTCCAGAAGATTAAAGGAAAAACTCGCCGAAAAGGCAAAAGAAGCAGCACTACAAGAAAGCTTACAAAAACATAACAAAGCAAAAAAAGTACTGTTTCCAGCAATGGTAGAACGAGTTTTTGAAGGCAAAGAACGATCAAACTACGAATACAATTCGTTGGCATATATCATACAAAGTCATTTTAGTGCATTAAGCAAAAAGAAGCATCCAAGCAGGCGCAAAGCGTTCAGAGATATACTATTACATCTCTACAAAAAACGCTGTACAAAACTGCTGCGAAACCAAGA
>NZ_JBGCDL010000245.1:0-2594 GCF_045105435.1 Kordia sp.
TTCCTGGCACAAACCTGGATAAAGCAACATTGGATGCAATTTTTGGTCTATACTGCAATTTTGGTTATCACAGACAGCATTTTAGATCCTGGAGCTGTTGCACGCGGATTGTGGAAATATTCCGATGGTGGAATATGGTTCAACGTGCCACTACAGAATTTTATGGGCTGGATAATTTCGGGAACGCTAGTATATTTTATTTTAAAATTAATTCTAAAACCTATAAGTGCAAGTAGTAGCGAAGCAATTTCAAAACACCTTTGGATTGGAGCAATTTCACTGCTTGTTTCTATTTTTCTGTGGACTGGAGTTAACGCTGGTTATCAATTATGGTTGCCCGCAATTATTGGATTCATTTTTGGAAGTATTATACTCGTAGGAATTTGTAAAAGAAACGCTGAAACTTCATAAAATGCCTAAAATAATGCGGTTAAATAAAAGTTTAATTACGATTTAGAATTGAGAAATCTAAGTTTTTTTACAGAAAAATAAGGATATCAACATACGTTACCTACATTTGCAACCGAAAAGAACGAAACAATGGCAAGAGACGAACAACTAAAACTACGTTGGAACGATTTGGTAACGAAATTAACCAATCAATTTGCAGAAGGTGACACACTCGATTTGGACGCAATAATCTATTTAATTGGTGTTCAAGAATTGGGACAAATTCATAAAACATTCAAAAAAGACGAAAAAGTAAACCTTATGCACATTGCTATTTGTCGTTTGCTAGAACCTTATGGATATTACGAATTTGACTATTTTGATGATGATGGTTGGCCACATTACAAATTCAAAGAAGAATTGCCAGTTTTAAAAGCTGGTGAGCAAACCGTTTTAATGAAAGAAGACATTGTAAACTACTTTTTAGAGAAGGAATACATTCAATAAACATCAAAATTTCTCGTAAGTAGCTTTTTTTCCGCAGTATAGCGATTGTTTTCCGTTAAGAATTTTTGAAGCCTTGGAAAAAATTTAGGAAAACGATTGCGGTTTTAGTTTTCGATAGAAAAACTAAAAATACCTCTGGAAAAATTCCCTTTCTTTTGTTTCTTTTCTTTGGGAAAGCAAAGAAAACGAAAATAATAAAAACTGAATACCAGTAGTTTATGTTGTATTTTACTGAATAATTAAAAAAATATTTAAAACTTACATTAGTTTATTTTAAATGATTATTGGTATATGCTAGTTTTGTGTAAATTTGCATGCTAAATTAACAAGATCGTCATGATAGATAAGATCAAGGAACATATTGCTGAAGTTGAAAAATTTACAACAAAGGCAAAAGAAGACATCGAAAACTTCAGAATAAAATACTTAGGAAAAAAAGGATTATTGAATGAATTTTTTGCTGAGTTTAAGAATGTTCCGAATGAACAAAAGAAAGAATTTGGGCAAACGATTAATAAACTGAAAACGGTTGCACAAGATAAAGTAAATGCCTTAAAAGAAGCGTTGGAAAATAATGCGGAAGAAAAAGGTGTCTATGGCGATTTAACACGTCCGGCACAACCACTTGAAATTGGTGCGCGTCATCCAATATCATTGGTAAAAAATCAAATCACAGATATCTTTTCTCGTATTGGTTTTGATGTGTCTGATGGACCAGAAATTGAAGATGATTGGCATAATTTTACGGCCTTAAATCTTCCAGAATACCATCCAGCGCGTGACATGCAGGATACATTCTTTATTCAAACAAATCCAGATATCTTATTACGAACGCATACAAGTTCTGTGCAAGTTCGTTATATGGAAAATAACAAACCGCCAATTCGTACAATTTCTCCAGGAAGAGTATATCGTAATGAGGCGATTTCGGCACGTTCACACTGCTTTTTCCATCAAATTGAAGGATTATATATAGACAAAGAAGTAAGCTTCGCAGATTTAAAACAAACCTTGCAACATTTCACCAAAGAAATGTTTGGAAAGTCTAAAATTCGCTTGCGTCCATCCTACTTTCCATTCACAGAGCCAAGTGCTGAAATTGATGTGTATTGGGGATTGGAAACAGAAACCGATTATAAAATTACCAAAGGAACTGGCTGGTTAGAAATTGGAGGTTGCGGAATGGTAGATCCGAATGTATTAACAAACTGCGAAATTGACCCTGAAGAATACTCAGGTTTTGCTTTTGGTGTCGGAATTGATCGTATTGCCATGTTATTGTACCAAATTGGAGACATTCGTTTGTTAAGCGAAAATGACGTGCGTTTCCTAGAGCAATTCAAATCGGCATTGTAAATTTTTGTGATGAAAAAAGACATTGAAATTCCAAAAATAGAAGGTGTATACATGGCGGTTGTGCAAGAATACAATGAAATCTACAAAACAGACGATTGGAACGCATACATCATCAATGAGAATGAAGTAGACTTAGAAATGGTACTAATTGTTTCTCACGGATATGATGCAGACAGAAAAACCTCTGTGATGCGTCATAAATTGGATAAATTACCTGCAAAATCGTATGCAAAAGCCGAATGGTTACAAGAAGACGTGTTTGCGCTCAACAACGAATTTCGCGTGACATTCTTTGAAGGCAGTAAAATGTATGACAAAAAATATCTGTTCCGAAAAAACAC
>NZ_JBGCDL010000246.1:0-13751 GCF_045105435.1 Kordia sp.
CCGCCTAGCAATCCGCCAAGTCCGCCACCGCCGCTGTTGTTATCTTTTTTGTCGCCTCCGCCAAAAAACATACCTGCGATATCGTCTAAAACACTTCCGTCATTATCACCATCTAAAATAGATTCGATAAAGCTTTGTTGTTGTGGTGCTTGTGCTTGATTAGAAGAACCACCACCAAGTAATCCGCCAAGTAAATCTCCAATTCCGCTAGAGCTTTGTACATTTTGCTGACGTTTTTGCTTTCCTAACATTCCCATTAATAATGGAGCTGCTACTTTTAAAATGCTTCCAATAGAAGAAGTATTTATTCCTGATTGCTTACTGATTGCATTTTCAACATTTTGTCTACGATCTCCTAATACGTGACCTAAAATTCCATCTCCATCATCTTTTACTTCCTGATCAACTCCACCGCCAAAAAGACCAGCCAAGTTATCTAAAATACTTCCATCATGTTTTTTCTCTAAGGCTCTATTTAATCCTTCTGCACCTTCTGGTGAACTTGCATTTCTTTTCATTGCTCCCATAAGTACAGGTAAAGCCATACTTAATACAGAAGCAGTTTTGTTTTGATCTTCTCCAACTTCATTACTCACTCCGCCAATGATTTGTTTTCCCAAATCACTATTTAATAAATCTAAAATTCCAGACATTTAAAAACGATATTTATTGTTAATATGAAAACAAGATAGTAATATTCTATAACACTTGTAGTATGTGTATGTATTTTTTAGTTGAAAGGTATAAAATGCAAAAATATCAGACGAATGGAACTTGTACACGTTCAAAAGTACAAAAAGCACTCCGGAAAGTGCTTTTTGTAGTATGTGAGAAGATTTTTATCCTTTTAAAAGTGTGCTTATTTGTGAAGCCAATTCGAGTCCAATACGGTCTTGTGCTTCATAAGTTGCCGCGCCAATATGTGGTGTTAATGAAATATAAGGATTCATTAATACTTTTATCGCTGGCGTTGGTTCATTTTCATATACATCTAAACCTGCAAAACTTAATTTACCGGTATCCAAAGCGTCAACTAAAGCAACTTCGTCAAGCGTTCCGCCACGTGAAGCATTTACAATTCCGGCACCTTGTTTCATCAATGCTATTTCTTTTTTTCCAATGATGTATTCTTTTTGAGCAGGAACATGTAATGTGATAAAATCTGCATTTTTCAAGACATTTTCCATCGTTTCCGTTTCAATATCAATTGCAATTGATTGTCCATTAAAAAAATCGACAGAAACAATAGCTTTCTCAATAAATTTATCGGTAGCAATAACATTCATTCCCAAGCCAAGTGCCATTTTAGCTGTAGCTTGCCCAATACGTCCAAAACCGATAATTCCAAGAGTTTTTCCGCGCAATTCAGATCCTTTTGCATACGATTTTTTCAAATCTTTAAAACGTGAATCGCCTTCTAAAGGCATGTTTCTGTTAGAATCGTGTAAAAAACGTACGCCGTTAAACAAGTGACCAAAAACCAATTCGGCAACTGAACCCGAAGAAGCTGCTGGTGTATTGATAACGTGTAGTCCTTTTTTGCGAGCGTATTCAACATCAATATTGTCCATTCCGACACCGCCGCGACCAATGAGTTGCAAACTTTTACAGCCATCAATAACATCTTTACGTACTTTGGTGGCACTACGCACTAAAAGTCCTGTAATTTCGTGTGTATTGATGTAATTGATTAATTGTTCTTGGGCAACTTTCGTTGTGATTACTTCAAAGCCATCATTTGTTAATGCGTCAATTCCGCTTTGAGAAATTCCATCGTTTGCTAATATTTTCATCTTGTTTTTTTCTTTATGATTGAAAATTATGCTTTTTGTGCTACTGCTTGCATTACGTCTACCAATACTTGTACACTTTCTAGTGGCAATGCATTGTACATGGAAGCTCGGTAACCGCCAACACTTCTGTGTCCGTTAAGTCCGTTGATTCCAGCTTCATTACACAGAGTATCAAATGTTTCTTTTAAAGATGCATCTGTTAAGGTAAATGTAGCGTTCATGTGACTTCTGTCTTCTGTGGCAACAACTCCTTTAAATAGTGGATTTCTATCAATTTCGCCATATAACAAAGCTGCTTTTTGATCGTTTATTTTTTCTATGGCAGCAATTCCACCGAGATTTTTCAACCATTCTAAAGTCAACATTGATACATACACAGGAAAAACGGCAGGTGTATTAAACATACTGTCTTTTCCAAGATGTACTTTATAGTTTAACATTGAAGGAATAGTTCTGCTTACTTTTCCTAAAATATCTTCTTTAATAACTACTAAAGTCGTTCCGGCAGGGCCCATATTTTTTTGTGCGCCTGCGTAAATTAAGTCAAACTTAGAAAAATCTAACTGGCGTGAAAAAATATCAGAACTCATATCGCAAATCAATGGAACATTCGTTTCTGGGAAACTTTTCATTTGTGTACCAAAAATGGTATTGTTACTTGTGCAGTGAAAATAATCTGCATCAGTTGGAATTGCATACTCTTTAGGAATGTGTGTAAAACCACTATCTTTTGAAGAAGCTACTTCGACCAATTCACCAAATAATTTAGCTTCTTTGATGGCTTTATCGCTCCAAGTTCCTGTATTTAAGTAGGCCGCTTTTTTTTCTAATAAATTGTAAGCCGCCATTAAAAATTGTGTACTTGCACCACCATGTAAAAAGAGTGCTTTGTATCCTTTTCCTTCCAAACCTAGTAATTCTAGCGCCAAGCTACGCGCATTTTCCATGACGTTTACAAAAGGTTTACTTCTGTGCGATATCTCAATTAAAGATAAATTATCATCATTAAAATTTAGAACTGCTTCCGAAGCTTTTTTTAATACTTCTTGCGGTAAAATACAAGGTCCTGCGCTAAAGTTATGTTTTTTCATTGTTTCGTATTTGTCGTGTGCTATTATTTTTGCAAAGTTGCTAAATTATCAACGAATTGTTGTTATGGTTTTATTAAATATTTTAGGATAAATTTGTCAAAAAATCTAAAGTATCCACGCCATCTGCATAATCATGTAGTTCAGGATGTTGGGTTTGCCCGAATGCAATTTCATTCTCCATGTCAATGTCAGCCACAACGCACTGAATGCTTTCTGCATCTGTTTTTAATTTGGCTTGAAGCGAATCGATATCGTCATAGTATTCATAAAAAACAGTTGCAATTGGCGAAGCGTATTGTGTATCTTCTTTAATCATTACAAAACCATTTTCAAGTATGTCGAACAAACTCATTAGGTAAACTGCCTTGTTATAATCGTAGTTATTGGCGTATTTGGCGCTGTTCATAATGTCACTTTTGCTGTACATTCCGCCAAAAAAGTTTTGAAAATCGTATCCTTTCGGGACAAATAATTTAGAAACACTTCTGCAACCCAATCCGAAATAGGTAAAAATATCATCGCCCAAAGCTACTAATTGTGCTTCCGTTTCGTTTCCAGTCAAAATAGCAACTGAGTTTCTGTTTTTACGAATAATATTAGGCTTGTTTTTAAAATAATATTCAAAATAACGCGCAGTATTGTTGCTTCCTGTTGCAATTACGGCATCAAAACCAGTGAGTTTATCATCTGTAAAGGAAATTTTACCTTTAAAAGAAGGTTCGGCAAATTCTAAGAATTTTGCCAAATAGGGCAGTAGGTGTTTGTCGTTTGATGATTGTTTTATTAAAACTTCATGTCCAGAAATTAACACGGATAAAAAATCGTGAAATCCTACCAACGGAATGTTTCCTGCCATTATAATTGCTACTTTTTTAGGAGCAACAGTTTCTATGTTGTAGTTTGATGTCCAGTGTTTTAGCGAACTTTCTCGCAATGCTTTTGCCCAATTACCAATAGCAAAGCGGAGATTTTCTTTCGTAAACCAGCCATTATTTTCTTGTGTAAGTTTTAGTTGATGTTTCATTCCATCAAAAAAAGGATCGTTAAGAAGTATTGCCGAATTTGGTGTCGGATTCTCTACTGAAAACTGTGATAAGAAGTCTCCTAATTTTACAAAAGCGTTAATTCTTTCTGCTAAAGCCATCTGAATTTGTTTATGAATAGTTTTGGCGTTATTTTTGTAATCCAAATATTGACGCCAATAGTTAATTTGGCGAATTTATAAAACTTTTACCGCATTAGTGGTAGATCATAAAAAGATTGTAAACGAATACGAAAAAATAATGGCTATAATTATTACTGACGAATGTATCAATTGTGGTGCTTGCGAGCCAGAATGTCCAAATACTGCAATTTATGAAGGTGCTGACGATTGGCGCTATGCGGATGGAACTTCTTTAAAAGGAGCAGTTGTACTTCCTAATGGAAATGAAGTGAACGCTGAAGAAGCACAAGAACCAATTTCAGACGAAATTTACTATATATCTCCAGATAAATGTACAGAATGTAAAGGTTTCCATGAAGAACCACAGTGTGCAGCAGTTTGCCCTGTAGATTGTTGTGTACCCGATGAAGATATTGTTGAAACAGAAGAAGAATTACTAGGAAAGCAAGCATTTATGCACCCAGAAGGATAATGTTTGAAGTTATTAGCGTTGTGAGTTTGTAAGTTTTACCCAAAACCCAAAACTCAGCACTCAATAACCCAACACCCAGAAAAGTAAAAAGCCATTTTTATCATATTGATAAAGTGGCTTTTTTTTTGGTTTTGGCTTGGTTGTGATATGTTATATATCTTCGAAGTTTATATCTGTAAAACTTTCAACATCTCCGTCAGCAGTATCAGCAGAAGCAATACCTTCTTCTGTGTTATACTCTCTTTTAAAATCTTTTTGATGACGTTCGGAAATGACTTCTTCTCCTTTTTCGTCAACAATGTACGCTGTCATTTCGCTTAAAATTTCTGAAAATGCTGCGAAATCTTCTTTATACAAATAGATTTTGTGTTTTTTGTAATGGAATGATCCATCGTCGTTGGTAAACTTTTTGCTCTCAGTAATGGTTAGGTAATAGTCGCCAGCTTTGGTTGCTCTGACGTCAAAGAAATAAGTTCTCCTTCCTGCCCTCAATACTTTAGAGAAAATTTCTTCTTTCTCTAATAATTCTTTGTCACTCATAATCCCCTTTTTCTAAAATTTAGTTGTTTGTTAATCTCCCTCAAAAATGTAAAAAAAAAACTAACTGAACAACAAAATGTTATAAATCTTTTTCGGAAAGTTGTTTTAAATAGAGCTGTTTAAAGTAACCTTCTTCTTCAATAAGATCGTCATAACTACCGTTTTGGATAATTTTCCCGTCATCTAATACAATGATCTTATCAGCGTTTTTGGCAGATGAAATACGGTGACTTACAATGATGGTTGTTTTGTTTTTGGTGATGCGTTCAATATTGTTTAGGATTTCTTCTTCGGTTTCAGTATCTACGGCAGATAAGCAATCATCTAACAATAATATATTTGGGTCTTTTATGATGGCTCTTGCAATAGAAACACGCTGTTTTTGTCCACCACTTAACGTAATTCCGCGTTCACCTAAAATGGTTTCGTATCCTTTCTTAAATCCGATAATATTTTTGTGTACCGAAGCAAATTTTGCCGCAGCAATAACTTCTTTATCTGTAGCATCTTCTTTTCCGAATTTTATATTATCTTGAATGGTTTCAGAAAACAAGAATGCATCTTGCGGTACAATACTAATAGAACTCCGTAAACTGTTTAAGTTGAGTTCTTTAATTGGAATTTTGTCAATTTCAACAACTCCTTTTTCGGTATCATACATTCTACTAATCAAATCTAATACGGTCGTTTTTCCTGAACCTGTTTTTCCAACAATAGCGAGTGTTTCTCCTGTTTTTAGCGAGAATGAAACATTTTTTAAAGCTGTAATATTGGTATCATCATACGTAAAAGAAACGTTCTTAAACTCAATATTTCCTTCAATTGGTGTTGCTTCTGGAATTAAATTCTGAATTTCAGGTTCAACTTTTAAAAACTCATTGATACGCTTTTGTGATACTTCCGCTTGTTGTACAATAGAAGTTACCCAACCAATAGTTGCTACAGGCCACGTAAGCATGGTTACATACATGATAAATTCTGCCAAGACACCAATTTTAATTTCACCGCTAATATATTGGAGTCCGCCAATGTAAATTACCAAAATACTACTGGCACCAATTAATAAAATCATCAACGGGAAAAACCAGGCATTTACTTTTACCAAGTTCATGTTTTTAGTTTTTCCTTCTACAACCATTCCGTCAAAAGACTTTTTAATTTGCGGCTCTATTCCGTAGGCTTTAATTACAGAAACTCCTGAAAACGATTCCTGTGTAAAGGTGGATAGTTTAGATAAAAACTGTTGTACAATCGTGCTTCGTTTTTGAATAGCGCGACTCAATTTATAGATTAAAAATGATAATATAGGCAAAGGCACTAAGGTGTAAATGGCAACTTTTGGCGCCGTAATAAACATGAGCGGTACTAAACATGCAAAAAGTGTGATGGTACGAATACTGTACATAATTGCAGGTCCTGCGTACATACGAACCTTTCCGACATCTTCACTAATACGATTCATCAAATCACCTGTGCGGTTCTTTTTGTAAAAATTAGTAGATAGATTTTGGTATTGCTGATACACTTCATTTTTTAGATCATATTCTACATATCTAGAAATGTTTATAATAGTTTGTCGCATTAAAAAAGTAAAGAAACTTGCCAAAGCAGCAGCACCAATAATATATAAGATATTCATTAAAAGTTCACTCTTAACAATAGCAATATCTGTAATTTTGCCGTTAATATATTCATCTACAGTAGTCAGAGAGTTTCCTATTAATTTAGGTGTAACCAATGCAAAAACTTGTGCAACAATGGTGATTAATATTCCTAAAAGTAACTTTCCTTTATATTTTGAAAAGTATTTATTTAAGTGCTGTAATTCTTTCATTAGCTAAAAATCCGCCTATTTTTTAAGGCTTTTATTTTGAAAAATATTCATTTTAACAACATGTTTATTGCATAAATTTGAATTATCACTATTTTTGCAGTCTATTTTTTATATATAATATAATTTTAAGATACAATAGCCTATGGTTTCAGACGTCATAAACACTAGCGAATTACACAAGGTTGATCCTGTTTTTGGACAACTCTCATTTGATAATCATGAACAAGTTGTTTTTTGCAATGACAAAGATACAGGATTAAAAGCAATAATAGGAATTCATAACACAGTTTTAGGACCTGCACTTGGAGGAACTCGAATGTGGCAATATAATAATGAATGGGAAGCCTTAAACGATGTACTTCGTTTGTCTCGTGGAATGACTTTTAAATCAGCAATTACCGGATTAAACTTAGGTGGAGGAAAAGCGGTAATCATAGGAGATGCCAAAACTCAAAAGACACCTGAACTCATGCGAAGATTTGGAGAATTTGTACATTCTTTAAGTGGTCGCTATATTACCGCAGAAGATATTGGAATGGAAACGAGTGACATGGATCTGGTACGCGATGTAACTCCGTATGTAACCGGAATTTCAGAATCGAGAGGTGGCGCAGGAAATCCTTCTCCAATTACTGCTTATGGCGTTTTTATGGGAATGAAAGCTGCTGCTCAATACAAACTTGGTTCAGATCATTTGGAAGATCGTACCATATACGTACAAGGAATTGGACATGTTGGAGAAGCATTGGTAGAACATTTATCAAACGAAGGTGCAAAAGTGATCATTGCCGATATTAATGAAGAACGTTTGCAAGCAGTAAGTAAAAAATACGGAGCGGAGATTTATCGTGGATCTGACATTTACAGTGAACGCATGGATATTTATGCGCCATGTGCTTTAGGAGCTTCTATAAATGACGATAGTATTCACAAGCTGAAAGCACATGTTATTGCAGGTGCAGCCAATAATCAATTGAAAAACGAAATAAAGCACGGCGAAATATTGAAAGAAAGAGGAATTGCGTATGCACCAGATTTCTTAATTAATGCAGGCGGAATTATCAATGTGTACGCGGAATTAGAAGGCTACGGAAAAGCCGAAATTATGCGTAAAACAGAAAATATATACAATACTACTTTAGAAATATTCAAACATTCTGAAAATAATAACTCCACAACACACAACTCAGCATTGCGTATTGCGTTGGATAGAATTGAAACAAGAAAAAAAGAAGTACGCAAATAGTAGCATTCTTTTAAAATAATTATATTTTTGCGGGGCGAAAGGATTTCATTCTTTCGCCTTTTATTTTTTTATTTTTATAAAATTCAAAGTTCTTACGCAGATGCTAACAAGAAGACATATTCGAGTTAAAGTAATGCAATCTATTTATGCATTGTCACAATCACAGAGTGATCAAGTTGATAAAGAGTTAAAATTTATTAACATGAGTATTGCCAATATGCACGATTTACATGTGCTTACGCTAGATTTATTCGTGAAATTGAGCGAATATGCTGAAAATCAACTTGTGTTATCTCAAAAGAAATATTTGGCTACTTCCGAAGATAAAAATCCAAACAAAAAATTCATCCAAAATGCAATCATTCGTCATCTTGTCGAAAATAATGCATTAAAAGAAGCTGTTCAAGATCGAAATATAAACGATTGGGAATTGAATGATGAATATATACGTGTGATTTTTGAAGCAATGCTTGAAAATGATTTGTACAAAAATTACATGGCAGATACAGAAACAGGATATGAAAAAGATCGTGCGTTTGCCGCAAAACTATTTTCAGAAATTATTGCGCCAAACGAAAAACTGTACGAATTCTTTGAAGACCAGAAATTAACTTGGATTGATGATTTGCCTGTAGTAAATACACTTATTTTAAAATCAATCAAACAAGCTAAGAAAGGAAAAGAGCGTATTTTTCTATCAGAATTATACAAAGATGACGAAGACAAGGCATTTGTGAGAGATTTATTTAGAAAAACAGTGCTAAATGATGAAATGTTAGCTACCGAAATTCAAGGGAAAACACCAAATTGGGACAAAGACCGAATTGCCAATTTAGATTTAATATTGTTGAAAATGGCAATATGTGAATTCTTAAAATTTCCGTCAATACCTGCAAAAGTAACAATAAACGAGTATATTGAGCTCGCTAAAGAATATTCTACCTCAAAAAGTAGTATGTTTGTAAATGGTATCCTTGATAAGTTAATTAAGGAATATAAAACAGAAAATAAGTTAAATAAAATCGGTAGAGGTTTGATGTAACAAAAACAATTATTAAATTTACCCCAATAAAAAATTTTAAACACCATGATCAGAAAAGGATTTATACTATTAGGAGCAATGTCGCTTATCTTATTTACATCATGTAAAGATGATGCAACAAAGAAAGTAGACGAGAAAAAAGTCGCTGTTGCAGGCGATAGAGATGCAAAAATCGAAAAAGAAGCAGTAAAAATTGATGAAGCAGCAAAGAATTTTGCAGTAATGACTTTTGAAAACAAGATGCATGACTTCGGAATTATCAACGAAGGTGACCAAGTAGAAACTGTATTCAAATTTACAAATGATGGAAATTCACCATTATTAATTTCTAACATCAAAGGAAGCTGTGGATGTACTGTACCTAACGATTGGCCAAGAGAACCAATTGCACCAGGAGCTAGTGGACAGTTTACCGTAAAGTACAACTCTACAAATAAGCCAAACCTAAAAACAAATACGGTAACAATTACCGCAAATACAAAAACAGGTTCTGAGCGTGTAAACATTAAAGCATTTGCTACTCCAAGCCCAGAATTACAGGCAAAAAGAGACAAAGCTAAAGCTGAAAGAGAAGCTAGAATGAAAAAGCAACAAGCAGCTCAAAAAGCAGCAGGAACAGCAAATACAGCAGTTAAGCAAACGAAAACAGGTCACGAAGGACACAATCATTAATCAATTACATTAGAAAGATTGGAACAGTTTTTACCACTATTATTGATGATTGCTGTGTTATATTTTTTAATCATAGCACCATCATTAAAAAAACAGAAAAAAGAGAAGAATTTCATGGCTGCCGTGAAAAAGGGAGATCGTGTGATCACCAAAAGCGGAATTCATGGAAAAATTGTTGAACTAAATGATAAAGATTATACCTGCATTATTGAAACAGGAGCAGGGAAAATCAAATTCGAACGCGCTGCGCTTTCAGTAGAAGCATCAGCAAGACTCAACAAGCCACCTTCTGAGAAAAAATAAATGTACATTACAAAAAGTACAGAAAAAAGCATCGTGAAAGCGATGCTTTTTTTATATCCAAAATCCAAAATATACTTAACCGAATAAAGTACTTCTTGATATAAAATTTCATTCTGAAATCTCATTAGAAACAACGTTTACAAATACTTATAATTTTTAGTTTCACACAACAAACAACCACCAACCAATTCGAGTAAATTATTTTAAGAGAACAAAAATATTAGTGAATTCGTGACAAAAGCTTTATAACGAATAGGTGAAAAGTACTTTTTTAACAGACAACAGACAACAGACAACAGACAACAAACAACCAATTCGAGTAAATTATTTTAAGAGAACAAAAACATTAGTGAATTCGTGACAAAAGCTTCATAACGAATAGGTGAAAAGTACTTTTTTAACAGACAACAGACAACAGACAACAGACAACAGATAACAGACAACAAACAACAAACTACTTATACTGATCACTCAAGCCTTTCCCATCCAAAATCATAGGAATAATTTTATCCAAACGACTTTGCTTGGCAACTATTTTTTTGGCGGAAGCAATATATTCTATGTATTCTTTTTGTTTGTAATTGGCTAATTTTTGAAACGCTTCTAACAATATTGAATCTGAGTCAAATACAACTTTTAGTTCCTCAGGAATCTCCAAAACTTGTTCTTTCTTAAACGTCACCGTTTTCCCTTCTTTTTGGTTCTGAATAGCTTCATTAATATATGCTGCTACTAAATTTTTAGGAATTATATCTGACACTGTAAACTTCCAATGCCGCATGGCTTGAGTTTTCCCTTCTTGTGCATTTACTAACACATTCGCGTTATCTTTTAACAAAGCTCCTTGAAAAAACCACAATCCAACATGTGTTTTAAATGCACCAATTCCAATTACATTTTTCCCTGCTACCGTATACACGGGAATATTCCATTTAAGCATTTCTATAACGTCCGAATTTTGAAGAATAATTTGCTGTAACGTACGCAGTTTGTCTTCCCATTTAGGAAAACTATTTACATACTCTGAAACAGTTGTTGACTTTTTCATTTAGATAGAATTTACTCTAAAAAAAACTTTCTTAAATCGAAACTGCGTCTAACTGAACTTAATTCAGTTTTTTTATCAGTTCAAACACTTTAAGAAAGCTTTTCAATATATTCTACAGTTACTTTTTATACTTTTCAGCAGTAAGCTCAGTAATTTTGACAATCACATCAATGGCACTTAAAATGCTTTCTACAGGCACATATTCGTAACGTCCATGAAAATTATGTCCGCCAGCAAAAATATTAGGACACGGCAATCCCATAAAAGATAATTGCGAACCATCAGTTCCACCACGAATTGGTTTGATTAATGGTGTAATTCCTAATGAATTCATTGCTTCTTCGGCAATTTCTACAATATGAAAAACAGGTTCTACCTTTTCTTTCATATTAAAATATTGATCTTTAATTTCTATAGAAATCGGATCACTAGCGTATTTTTTATTAATGTCTGAAGCAATATGTTGCATAAGTACTTTTCTAGCTTCAAACTTATCCTTATCATGATCTCTAATGATGTATTGTAATGTAGTTTCTTCAACTTTACCATTCATCGTATGTAAATGATAAAATCCTTCACGACCTGTCGTTTCTTGTGGAATTTCATTTGAAGGCAACGCAGCAATAAAATCATTGGCGATCAACATAGAATTGATCATTTTTCCTTTTGCATATCCAGGATGTACAATTTTCCCTTTTACGGTAACAACTGCACCAGCTGCATTAAAATTTTCATATTCTAATTCGCCAATCTGACTTCCGTCCATTGTATATGCCCATGCTGCACCAAACTTTGCTACATCAAATTTGTGTGCACCACGACCAATTTCTTCATCTGGCGTAAAGCCAATACGAATTTTTCCATGTTTTATTTCAGGATGATTAATTAAGTATTCCATCGCAGAAACAATCTCGCAAATTCCTGCTTTATCATCTGCGCCAAGTAACGTTGTACCATCAGTCGTAATTAAGGTATTTCCTTTATAGAGTAGTAAATCGTCAAAATAATCGGGCGAAAGCACAATATTTTTTTCAGCATTTAAAATAATATCTTTCCCATCGTAATTCGGTACAATTTGCGGTTTTACATTCGCGCCTATAAAATCTGGAGACGTATCAAAATGCGATACAAATCCAATCGTAGGAACTTCATGATCCACATTACTAGGCAAAGTTGCCATGATATATGCGTTTTCGTCAATTGTAACGTCAGACAATCCAATTCGGTTTAATTCGTCAACTAACAAATTGGCTAAATTCCATTGTTTTGCTGTACTTGGAGTCGTTTCGGAAGTTGGATCAGATTCTGTATCAATCGTTACATAACTGATAAACCTATCTATAATATGTTGCATGTGAAGTCTTTTTTTCAAAAATAGCGGATTTTTAAATACTCATAAAATGTTATGCTATAATTTTTGGGTTTTATATTGAATTAGAAAGTAAATAAATGATATTTTAATGTCCAAAAGCATACTGAATTAAAAAATAGAAACTAAATATTTGGACTTCTAAAAATTAAACTATTTTTGCACAAACAATACAACATGTACCAATTCCTCGTAAAACCTATTCTTTTTCTATTCGATCCAGAAAAAGTACATCACTTTACCTTTTCACTCATTCGAACACTGTGTAAAATTCCGTTTATGTCAAGCATTTTCAAAGCAATGTATGTCGTAAATGACAAACGCTTAGAACGTACTGTTTTTGGATTAACATTTAAAAATCCTGTGGGTTTAGCTGCCGGATTTGACAAAGATGCAAAACTCTACAACGAACTCTCTAACTTCGGATTTGGGTTTATAGAAATAGGAACCTTAACGCCAAAACCGCAAGTTGGAAATCCTAAAAAACGATTGTTTCGCTTAAAGCAAGACGAAGCAATTATCAATCGTATGGGATTCAATAACGGAGGCGTACAGGAAGCTGTAGCACGTTTAAAAAAGAACAAAGGTGTTTTAATTGGTGGAAACATTGGTAAAAACAAAGTCACGCCAAACGAAGAAGCGGTAGAAGATTATAAAATCTGCTTTGAAGCCTTATTTCCTCATGTAGATTATTTTGTAGTGAATGTAAGTTCGCCAAATACGCCTGGTTTAAGAGAACTACAGGACAAAGAACCTTTGACAAAGTTACTCGCAACTTTACAATTAATGAACAGTGCGAAAGAAGCACCAAAACCAATTCTACTCAAAATTGCGCCCGATTTAACGAATGAGCAGTTAGAAGATATCATTGAAATTGTGGCAGACACAAAAATTGCAGGTGTTATTGCAACCAACACAACAATTTCCCGTGAAGGTTTGCAATCCGAAGACAAAGGCGAAATTGGCGGATTAAGCGGAAAACCATTAACCAATCGTTCAACGGAAGTCATTCGTTTCTTAGCTAAAAAAAGCAACAAAGCATTTCCAATTATTGGAGTAGGAGGAATTCATACCGCAGAAGACGCACTAGAAAAACTAGATGCAGGCGCAGACTTAGTACAATTGTACACAGGATTTATTTACGAAGGTCCAAAACTCATCAAAAACATCAACAAA
>NZ_JBGCDL010000247.1:0-7577 GCF_045105435.1 Kordia sp.
CATTCCATCTGGAACGGTAACTATTGGAAACGGTGCTTTTCTTGGCAATCAAATCGCTACTCTTACGCTACCTAATACCGTAGATCTCATTGATCGTGAAGCTTTTAGAAACAATCAATTAACGAGTTTGGCTATTCCCGCGGGAGTTGTTACAATTGGAAGAGGTGTTTTTCAAGATAATATGCTTACAAATGTTACATTTCCTGCTACTGTAGAAACCATTGATACTGATGCTTTTCGTAACAATCAATTTGTAAATATAACATTACCTACAAATTTAACTACGATAGGAGCAGGTGCTTTCAGAGACAATCAGTTGACATCTATTGTAATTCCTGATGGTGTAACAGAAATTAACTCGGTAGCGTTTCGAGACAACGATTTGGTCAGTGTTACACTTCCAGCAAACCTACAAATTATACGAAATGATGCCTTTCGCAACAACGAAATAGAAGCTATTAGCTTTCCTGAAAGTTTAACAATTTTAGAAAGTTTTTCTTTTCGAAATAATAAACTAACAAGTGTTGCAATTCCTGCAAATATTACCACAATAGCAGCAAATACATTTAATAGTAATTTATTAACAAGTGTTACCATTCCTTCAAATATTACAAGTATAGGAAATGATGCTTTTAATGGAAATCCGTTAGCCAACATAATTGCAGATAGCGCAACACCAGCTACCATTACGGCTTCAAGTTTTGGTGCGCGTGGTGCTATTAATGTGACCATTATTCCCGATCAACAAACCGTTATAGACGATTATGTTGCGGCAGGTTGGACAGGTTTTGGAAGTGTGAATGGAGAATTTCAAATAGGCGCACAATTTACAGTAGGAGACCTTCGATACGAAGTAACAGCATTAAACCCAAATACGGTTAAAGTTTTAAATAGAGTAACTACAACACAAAATATTAGTATTCCTGAAACAGTTACAACAGCAGGAACTACTTTTGACGTAACTGCTATTGAAAACAATGCGTTTCAAAATACAGATATTACAAATGTCGTTATCGGAAATGCTATTGTAACAATTGGAAACAATGCTTTTCAAAATGCTCCAATAACAAGTATAACGCTACCTGCTAGTGTAACTACAATTGGCATAAATTCATTTTCTACAGTTACCTTAGAACAGATAGAAGCTTTAGGAACCACACCAGCAACTATTGACGATACTTCTTTTGGCGCGCGTGAAAATATAGCGTTAACAATTCCTTCTGGTAATGAAACTGATTATTCAACTGCAGGTTGGACCGGATTCTTTACCATTAATGGGAATGGACTCGCGGTTGGAAATACATTTACGGTAGATGCAATTCGTTATGAAGTATTAACCTTAACACCAAATACATTATCTGCTATTGGACGAGATGGAACAGTACCGAATGGCGATTATGTATTTCCAGAATTAATAAGTAGAGGCGGAGTTGATTTTACCATTACAACCATTGGAAACTCAGCGTTTAGAAATCAAGGAGTACAAACTATAAGTTTACCAAGTACGGTTACTACAATAGCGTTTCGTGCATTTAGAGATAATGGTTCATTAAGAAGTACAAATATTCCTGCAAATATTACATCTATTGGAGGTGAGGCTTTTTTTAGTACTGGATTAACTGAAATTATTTCAGAAAGTGTAAATCCGCCAACCATAAGTAATGGTGCTATTAATAGACGAAGTAATATCAATTTATTCATTCCACAAGGAACAACACAAGCCTATATAGATGCAAATTGGACAGGTTTTAAATCGATTATTGAATCAGGAACTTTAGTCTTAGAACCAAAAATATACTTACAAGGCGCAAGCTTAAACCCAAATACAGGTGAAGAAACGCTAATGCGAGACGACTTACGAGTTGCAAATCTAATTCCAACAACGTCGCCGTACGGTGATGGTGTAACCGTTGATGTTTCAGTATTTAACGCAACAGGAGAAGATGCCATTGTAGATTGGATTTTTGTAGAACTACGAAGTGCTACCGATAATACAAATATAGTTGAAGGACGTTCTGCATTACTCCAACGCGATGGAGATGTAGTGGATGTAAACGGAACAGGTTTATTACAATTTACATCACCACTTGGCAACTACTTTGTAGCCATAAAACACAGAAACCATTTAGGAATAATGACAGGAAACGTATTGTCACTAACAGGAATTCGCAATGCAGTCGACTTTACAGACGCAACCAATCAAATTACCTTTGGTACCAATGCACAAACGGACGCAGGAATGCCAACTGATACCGTAGGAATGTGGTCAGGAAATGTAAACGGAGATAGTTTTGTACAATATTTGGGAGGAACACCAGATACGACTGCGATTTTATCAGCAGCGTTAAACGATCCAGGAAACTTTTTAAACTTTTCTACATTCATCATCAATGGATATAGTGATAATGATGTAAATATGAGCGGAACGACACAATACGAAGGTGGGGAAGCAGATTCACCACTTATTTTACAAAACGTATTAGCGCATCCAGGAAACTTCTTAAACTTTAGCACCTTTCAAATACACGAGCAATTACCCAATGATAACTAAACAAAGTGTCGTTAAAACAAAATTATTTTCCTTTTTAAAGGAGTTTTTTCCCGCTTAGGGAGTTTTAATAGGTGTCACAATAACAAATAAGTACCATTGTACTATCATTAAAAAATTATGGAAGTAAAACAAAAAATAAAACGTATTGTAATTTTCTTTTCACGATCAATGAATTGAATTTAGATGGCGAATGCAAAGCGATTGTCACCTGTCATAACGACAATTGACTTTGCTTTTGCTATCACTAAAGAACAAATACAAAATACTATAGTTTTACCAACACATTACAAATACAACTACCAGAAAAAACAAGAACAATTATCAGAAACTAAATATTAAATTTCAAAATTATGAGTAAAATTACCTTGACAACAAGTCTGTTTTTGGCAATCTATTGTCTATTCACAGCACAAATGAGCGCACAAGATGGATACACGTACACACTAACTGACAATGGAAATTACAGTTTTTCAATAGCAGCAGTTCCAAACGCAAGTGCATCAAACTTTGCGACCTCTGTACAAAGTTACGGATTTACAATTCTAGTGCCAGACGGAGTTACTGCAACAATAAGCTCTTCGTTAGGTGGAGCTGCAGGCGCTACTTTTTTTAATGGATCAGATGTTGGACAACCAACTATTGACGGATACTTAATTACTGAAACCTTAGGAAGTCCGGCAACATTGCCAGCGCCATCCGCAGGAACCACGACGCCAATTGTAACGATTCAAATAAATGGTGCGCCAACAAGCGGAGTACTTGAAATATTAGCAAACGATTCTGCATTAGCAAATGCCGTAACGCCGTTAAAAAGTTTTATGCAAGCAGATATGATTGATGACGGATCGGCTGCATTTAACAATGTGGTAGACCCAAATACTTCTGGATTATCAGGAATGTCTTCGTTTGACTTTTCTACACTTTCCGTAGATGAAACGCTGCTAGAAAACCTTTCTGTATATCCAAATCCTGCAACTACTATCGTAAACATTCAAAGTGGCGAAACGCAAGTGCAAAAAATAGAAATTTATACGATGAGCGGACAATTAGTACTATCCGAAGAAAATAATTTAGAAAAAATACAGATCAATCAACTGCAAAGCGGAATGTATATGATGCGATTATACGCTGAAAATGCAAGTAAAACTGTAAAGTTGATCAGACAATAAAAGCAATCAGATAGTAAAACAAAACTTTATCAGAATAATATAATTTTAGTTATATGCTATTTTACTAATAAATTGCCCCTCTATTATTATTTTGGTAAAGGTTTTACTGTCAAATAAAATACAATTAAATACAAATATTTTGCGTAAATTCTAAAATGTTTTTAATTGTAGTCAATTTGAATTCATTCACAAGAAAATAAAACGCAATCATAAAGGTCAAAAAAGACATAAAACTATGATTTTTAGAAAGTCTGAAAATATCTAAACAATACGTAATGATTCCTAAAATACAATATACAAAAAGCGGAAATTTGAACATTGCCTATCAGGTTTTTGGTTCAGGACCAATTGATTTAGTATACATTCCAGGATGGGTTTCTAACATCGATTGGATGTGGGCGTGCCCTGAATTGGTCGATTTTTTTCAAGAACTAAGCAAAGTTGTACGTATTATTCTTTTTGATAAAAGAGGAACAGGACTTTCGGATCGTATTGTAGAACTTTCTACGCTAGAAGAACGCATGGAAGACATCAAAGCTGTGATGGACGCCACAAATTCTAAAAAAGCCATTCTTTTTGGGCATTCGGAAGGTGGAAGTGTTTCTGCTTTGTTCAGTGCAACTTATCCAAACAGAGTCATTGCATTAATGACCTTCGGAATTTTTGCAAAACGAAGATACTCCGAAGATTATCCGTGGGCACCAACAGACGAAGAACGTCAAAAGGTATATGACATGATTGAAAATGATTGGGGAAGTGGAGAAATGAACCTTGAAACGTTAGTGCCTTCCAAAGCCAACGATCGAAAATTTATGGGTTGGTTGGCAAGTTACTTCCGATCTGGTGCAAGTCCGAGAGCAGCATTAAAACTCACCAAAATGAATACGCAGGTAAACATCATTGATATATTGAGTTATATAAAAGTTCCGACATTATTAATGCAACGAACCAACGATATTGATGTCAAAATTGAAGAAGGTAAATTTATTGCAGAACGCATCAAAGGTTCAAAATTTGTAGAATTTGATGGCGACGATCATCTTTTTTGGGCAGGAAATACGCGCGAAGTATTAGATGAAATGAAAACGTTCATTTATAAACTTCCACCGAGTGACGAAGTGCATAAAAAAAGGCTATCAACTATTTTATTCGGACAAATTATTACGGCTTCCAATTTCAGCATAAAACCACAAATGATAGAAGAGTTTATTCTACAAAATGAAGGGAACATTATAAGCAAAGACAAAAAGTTTTTCATTGCAGCTTTTGAAGTACCAAGCAAAGCCATTTATTCAGGAATAAAAATGCTGAACGATTTTAAGTCGAAAGAAATACCATTTTCGGCGGGTATTTATATGAAAGATAGTATTAAAAACTATAATGAACCTACAAGCACTAGAGATGATTATATGATTGCTTCAATTTTGTCACTCATAAAACCAAACAAAATTTTGGTGACACAAGCAATCAAACATTTGCTGTCGGGCGTTGTGTTCAACTTTTCAAAAGACACATCTATTTTAACCTATAAAACGCACGAAATTTGTAAGTTATACAGTGTGACTGATAAAGCGAATACAGAAGTAAAAACATCATTTCCGTATGGTTTCTCAAAATATGATTCTTTTCTTGAGGACGTTCTCAAAATTATTGATGAGCATTTAGACAACAATTCGTTTGGTGTAGAAATGCTAACGCGAGAAACGGGCGTAAGCGAACGAAAATTACAAAGGCGTATTAAAGAAACAACGAGTAAATCGCCAAGTCAACTCATTATGTTTATAAGACTCAACAGGGCAAGAACGGCATTATTAGAAAACAATGATACGGTGGCGGAAATTGCATTCAAATTTGGATTTTCGAGTCCGTCGTACTTTTCAAAATGTTTCAAAAAAGAATTCGGAATTCGTCCAACGGAAGTATTTAGTTCAAAATAAATAAGTGAATTTTTAAGGAAAAAAACAGGACACTATCTAAAGATCATTTACTCAGTAACTAAAAAAAAGAAAAATAACACTATAAAAAATGCGTCAAAATGTCGGAAAATTACCAGTAAAAAGCGGTATTGTTACAGATAAGCAACCAAAATGAAGTTACATTTACCATGCAAAGTGCTTTTTCAATAAGAATGTAGCATTTAATAGAAAAAGCCTTGTAAATGCTGGGTATACAACCAAATAGCAACATGTAAATAACTTCCTTTTTAAGGCTGATATTTCCGTTTCACACAATTTATTAAGTGTATATTCAAAAAACAGTAGTTAATTTACTCAACTTTTAAATGATATCTTTACTATTGTATAAATACATCTAATAAGCTCAATTTTACAAGTATTAGTTGATTACAAAAAAGCAAAAGACGTTTGATTTAAAAATATAACAATAAACCTAAACTAAGAATTAAATTAAAAACAATGTATCGAAAATTAACATTATTAACCTTGTCATTAGTTGTTGTTACATTATACAACTGTACTACAAATACTATTGACGAAGGTGACATCGAAGATTTACCTCCAATTGTTGAAGTGGTTACCTTTGATGATGACGTAGAAGCCATTATCAATACAAATTGTGTTGGTTGCCATAGTGGACCTAATGCAAATGCAGGTTTACAACTTACTGGATATGCAAATGTAAGAGCTGCCGCAGAACAAGGAAACTTAGTAAACCGTATAAACAACGGTTCTAACCCAATGCCACCATCAGGACAATTACCACCAGCAACGCGCCAAATCATTGATCAATGGGTTGCAGATGGATATTTAGAAAATTAAAAAAGAACAACACCTAAAATAACATAAACAATATGAAAAAAATATTATACATGTGCATGTTTCTTGCAGTTGGAACTGTAGCGGCACAAAAATATTACACCAAAACAGGAGAAACAAATTTTAAAGCTTCTGTAGAAGCATTTGAACCTGTAGAAGCAAAAAGTAACAGTACAACAGCTGTATTAAAAGTAGATTCGGGTGAATTTGCCGCATTATTATTCATCAAATCATTTCACTTTAAAGTGGCGTTGATGGAAGAGCATTTCAACGAAAACTACATGGATTCTGATAAATTTCCAAAAGCGACTTTCAAAGGAAAACTAGAAGGTTTTAACATGGCAGACTTATCAAGTACAGCCAAAGAATACAAACTTGTAGGAACCTTAACAGTAAGAGGAGAAACGAAGCAAGTTTCATCAACTGCCAACGTATCTAAAAACGGAGACAAGGTAATGGTAACATCTGCACTTTCTGTAAAACCACAAGAATTTGGAATTGATATTCCAAGTATCGTACGCGAAAAAATAGCAAAAGAAATTAACATCAGCATGAATTATGAGCTTATCGAAAAAAAATAAGAAAAGACTACTCATTGCCTTAGTTGTATTAACTGCTGTTGGTATTGGAGGATATTTATACATCTACAAAGCACACAAAACGCTAGATGATATGGAAGTTGCTTACAAAGGCGATTCGCAAGGATTCTTAAGCAAAGTGGAAGGAAATGTGGATGAATGGATAAAAGGAGATAAAGTTGCTGAGGTAACAGGTGTTATTACGGCAAAAGATTCTATTGGGGTTTCTGTAAATGAAACCATCTATTTTCAATTAGAAAAAGGAACCAATACAGACAACTTGGCAAAAGGTCAAAAAATAAAAATAAAAGGAAGAATTATTGGGTACGATGATTTGTTAGAAGAAGTAAAACTCGATAAAGCTATCATTCTCAAAAAATAACACAAATGAAACACTATTATATATTAGCAATATGTTGTTTATTCAGCATAGGAATGCATGCACAAGATGATTTATTAGACGAATTAGAAGACGATGCAATTCCAGAAAAATTTGAATCACCTG
>NZ_JBGCDL010000248.1:0-28290 GCF_045105435.1 Kordia sp.
AAATTTCTTATTTCTTTAGAAATGAAAGTTTTGATAAGATTAATAAGTGAAAAATTAGCAGTTTAGTATCCTTATCTTTTTGTAATAAGTTCAACCTAAGTTTTTGTCCAATTCATAGATAGCTAATTACGGTATTTTTAAGTCTAGGTTTTTGTGCTAATCCATCACAATTTATTGATATATAAAAAAAAAGTTTTTTAAATTCATTTTTTTAGTATGTTTGTCTTGTTAATGAGTTCACTAATAGAACGCATTGCCTATATAAATGAATACTATTTTCAGATTTGGGCTTAGGAGGATAAAGAAGTCTACTCCAAAAGCTGTCTTAGGTATAAGATTCCAAATTCTCAGGCTGACTTCTAAAATAGAACATACCTTCAAGCGTTTATCGCAACGCACATTCATGCCATTTACGGTATTTGCTTTCCGTATTTGATGCACACTCTTTTTTTAATTATCAGCTACTAACATAGCGTGACTCTCATTATTTCTTTAATTTTTTTATTCATTTAAAATGAAAACTAAATATATTGATCTCATCGAGCAGACATTCGATTTTCCACAAAAAGAATTCACACTTGATGACAACAAATTACAATTTCACGGCATTGATCTTACAAAGCTCATTGCTCAATATGGTGCACCCTTAAAATTTACGTATCTGCCAAAAATCTCTGAAAATATCAACCGAGCAAAAGGTTGGTTTGCAAATGCTATTAAAAAACATAAGTATGCAGGTAAGTATCATTACTGTTATTGTACTAAAAGTTCACATTTCAATCATGTCTTAAATGAAGTATTAACGAATGATATTCACATAGAAACTTCATCCGCTTTCGATATTGATATTGTTGAAAATCTTAAAGCACAAGGAAAAATTACTGACAACACATTTGTCATTAGTAATGGTTTCAAACGTGATCAATATGTGAAAAATATTGGAAAACTGATCAATAATGGACACAAAAACTGTATTGCAGTTATAGACAACTATGAGGAAATCAGTTTATTGAGTGAAGAAATCAACGGAAACTATAATGTAGGAATTCGAATAGCTTCAGAAGAAGAACCAAAATTTGAATTTTACACATCTCGTTTGGGAATTGGCTATAAAAACATTGTACCTTTTTACAATCGAGAAATCAAAGACAACCCAAGAGTAACGTTAAAAATGTTACACTTTTTCATCAACACTGGAATTCGTGATACAGCTTATTACTGGAACGAATTGTCTAAATGTCTGAAAGTATATGTCAATCTAAAAAAAGAATGTCCATCACTAGATAGCCTAAATATTGGAGGTGGTTTTCCGATCAAAAACTCATTAGCATTTGATTACGATTACGCGTATATGATTGATGAAATTATTCAACAAATCAAACAAACGTGTGACGAAGCTGGTGTAGCTGTTCCAAATATATTTACAGAGTTTGGAAGCTTTACAGTTGGCGAAAGTGGTGGTGCTATTTACGAAGTATTATACCAAAAACAACAAAACGATCGTGAAAAATGGAACATGATCAATTCATCTTTCATAACAACAATGCCAGATACATGGGCAATCAACAAACGATTTGTCATGTTACCAATCAATGGTTGGCAAAAAGAATATGAACGTGTATTATTGGGCGGATTAACCTGCGATAGTGACGATTACTACAACAGTGAACAACACATGAATGCAATCTATCTACCAAAATACACCAAAGACAAACCATTATACATAGGTTTTTTCAATACGGGCGCATATCAAGAAAGCATTGGCGGATTTGGCGGATTGCAGCATTGCCTTATTCCACAACCAAAGCACATCTTAATTGATCGTAACGAAGCTGGAGAAATTGAAACGCGTGTATTTGCGCAGCAACAAACCTCTGAAAACTTGCTTTCGCTCTTAGGATATGATTATGGAATCAATAATGCGCTGTCAAAAGCTGATAAAGCAATTGACTTTAAAAAAACAATAGAATTAACACAACCAACATAAAAATTACATCGTAAAAAAGTATTATTAATAATCAATAAAATGAAAACCAAAAAAACGTACGCTGGCATTCCTGAAGAATATGCTAGTTTTGAAAAGTCAAAAATCATGTTAATCCCTGTTCCGTATGACGGAACAAGTACATGGGGAAAAGGCGCAGACAAAGGTCCAGAAGCATTTTTACATGCTTCTGAGAACATGGAACTCTACGATATCGAAACCGATAGCGAAGTATACAAGCAAGGAATCTATTTATCAGATCCCATCACGGTTAACGAATCGCCAGAAGCAATGGTAAACGCCGTACATGAACTAACCAAAACGAACATAAAACGGAACAAATTTGTAACCTTATTTGGTGGAGAACATTCCATCTCAATCGGTGCTATGCGTGCTTTTAACGAATGTTTTGACAACCTAACAGTTTTACAAATTGATGCGCATGCTGATTTGCGTAAAGAGTACGAAGGTTCAAAATACAATCATGCATGTGCATTGTATGAAGCAAACCAAAACACAAACTTAGTACAAGTTGGAATTCGTAGTATGGACGCAATTGAGCGTACAGAAATGAATGAAGACAATGTGTTTTTTGCACACAATATGGTAAATGATGATTATTGGGCAGACAATGCAATTGATGTAATGAGCACTAACGTATACATTACAATTGATTTAGATGGTTTTGATTCGTCCATTATGCCATCAACAGGAACTCCAGAACCAGGCGGATTGTTTTGGTATGAAACACTTGATTTTCTAAAACGTGTATTTACCGAGAAAAATGTAGTTGGGTTTGATATTGTTGAACTATGTCCAAATCCGAATGACAAATCATCGGACTTTGTAGCTGCTAAACTCTATTATAAAATGTTGAGTTATAAATTTTTGGAGAAGGATGAAGATGAAGAAAACGAAAATCTATACAAAACAGCAAAAGACGAAAAAATCAATCGTTTAAAATATAACGTAGACGAAGATGAAGACTAAAGGTGCAGTAACAGAATTCATAGAAAAATATTTCTTACACTTTAATGCAGCGTCAGTAGTTGATGCGGCAAAAGGATATGAAGAAAACTTAGCAAAAGGGTCAAAAATGTTAGTCTCTTTAGCTGGCGCGATGAGTACAGCTGAATTAGGGAAAATATTTGCAGAAATGATTCGCCAAGATAAAGTGCACATTATTTCATGTACAGGTGCAAACTTAGAAGAAGACATCATGAACTTGGTCGCACATTCACATTACAAACGTGTACCAAATTATCGGGATTTAACGCCGCAAGACGAATGGGATTTATTAGAAAAAGGACTCAATCGTGTTACAGATACGTGTATTCCTGAAGAAGAAGCATTTCGTAGGTTGCAAAGTCATATCCATAAACTATGGAAAGATGCAGAAGCAAATGGTGAACGGTATTTGCCACATGAATACATGTACAAAATGTTGCTTTCGGGCGTTTTAGAAGAATACTATGAAATTGATTTAAAAGATTCTTGGATGTACGCTGCTGCTGAAAAAAACTTACCAATTGTTTGTCCAGGTTGGGAAGATAGCACCATGGGAAACATCTTTGCAAGCTATGTAATGAAAGGTGAGTTAAAAGCAAGTACGATAAAATCGGGAATTGAATACATGACGTTTTTAGCAGATTGGTACACTGAAAATTCTAAAAATGGAATTGGATTCTTCCAAATTGGAGGTGGAATTGCTGGCGATTTCCCAATCTGTGTCGTGCCAATGTTATACCAAGATATGGAACGAACAGATACACCATTTTGGAACTATTTCTGTCAAATTAGTGACTCAACAACGAGTTACGGATCGTATTCTGGCGCAGTGCCAAATGAGAAAATCACGTGGGGAAAACTAGATATAGATACTCCAAAATTCATCATAGAAAGTGATGCAACTATTGTTGCGCCCTTAATATTTGCCTACTTATTAAACTTATAACTAAAAAAACAAACCATGCTACCAAAAAAAGATAACTTAAAACGTGTCATCGTTGATTTTAAAAAATTAACGCCAGAAATCTTAGGATTATTAGTTGATAAATATCGTTTCGGCTATGACAGAGATCATATCATAAAATTTAAAAATGCTAAAGGCGAAGCTATAGAAGCTGTAGAAGTGATTTCTGGCGACACAAAATACTTAGTAAAAGTAAGTGTGAAGCTTGAGCTAACGATGGAAAATTACGATGAAAATGATTATGAAAATTTTGAGGATGATGATCCAAATGCAATACAGGCACCAAATGAAGAAAAAGATAATTACTAGGTAGTCATTTATTAATAATTTATAGTAATGAAAACCATTCATAAAACACGATTATTGGCTGTCAATGGAGATAAACTTTTAGTGATTGAAAAAATAGGCGATACAAAAGAATGTACGCTTCCAGGTGGTGTGAAAAAACGAAAAGAATCTTTAGAAGAAAGTCTTGTGCGTGAAACTAAAGAAGAAATTGGGTTATTAATTAATCCAAATAAACTTTCACACATCATATCAAATGTTGTTACAAAAACAGATTATATTATTATAAAACATCATTTTTTGTTAGCTTTAAAAACAGATGAATTTAAAGTACTGGAAACCGAAAAATTCAAGGATGTATATTGGACTTATTGGGAAGATGCATTGCCATATTTAGACAAAGAAGACAAAAAAGCGACGAAAAAGTATTTTAAAAATAGATTTAAAAAATAACCAAAATTATATACTTATGAAAGTAGCATTTCATCTCGCATTACCATGTGATGACATTCAAAAAACAAAAGGATTTTATGTAGACATTCTAGGTGCAAGTCAAGGAAGAGGGAACGATACATGGATTGATATCAATTTATATGGTAACCAATTGACATTCACCAATGCAGGTTCATTTAACTTCGATTTTAAAAATTATCGATTGAGTGGGCAAGTTTTGCCTTCATTTCACTTTGGGATTATTGTAGACACTGAAACTTGGGGAAAACTCTACACAAAACTATTTTCTATGAATATAGAAGTAACAACAGAAGTTACGTTTTTGGAAAATAAAGTAGGAGAACATATTTCGTTTTTTGTGACTGATCCGGATGGTTACAAGGTAGAATTTAAAAGTTTCAAAGACGTAGACGAATTATTTACAAACGTTCAAAGACATAGTGCAACATGATGAAAAATCGTGTTGCATCAAAAAAAAATAAAGCAAAAGATATAGAAAACATTGAACTTCAATTCTTAAATCTAAATGATTCTGATTGCAGATGTTGATTTATTAAGAGAATTGAATCAATTTAGTACCGTAAAAACCTAAGAGATCGAAGAAAAGATTTATTCGAACTCAGAAAAAAGTAATAAAAAAATTAATTTCATTCATAAAATAAAAAAATTGATCGAAACAGCATTAAAAATAATTGGTAGTGAAGAGTGGTGTACTTTTGAAGATTTAGCAATTCCAGCTATCAAAGCACGTGTAGATTCAGGTGCAAAAACATCTTCGATTCAAGCGAATAATATAAGATTAATTGAAAGTGGTAATGAAGATTGGGTAAGTTTTGAGGTCAATCCAATACAGGAAAATCGAAGTCTTGTTGTAAAATGTACGGCAAAGGTTTTTGACAAACGTATGGTGAAAAGTTCAAGCGGAATTTCAGAGGTGCGATATGTTATAAAATCACCTGTAACTATTGGAAATGATACCTATGAAATAGAATTGACATTGGCAAATCGTGATGCAATGGAATTCAGAATGTTACTTGGACGTGAAGCATTGACTGAGCGTTACATGATTAATTCTTCTAAAACATTCATGGAATCTGACTTTACAACGGAAGATATTCGTGAAAAATACAAGCACTTAATCAAAGAAAAATCAGGATTAAAAATAGCTTTATTAGCAAGCAATCCCGATTTATACAGCAACAAGAGAATTATAGAAGCAGGAATTGCACGAGGACACGAAATGGTCTTTTTGAATGTAGAACAAGCATATATGAAGTTTGATGCAGTTGAACCGCAAGTTCGCTATCGTGGTGGAAATATCGTAGATGAATTTGATGCAATTATTCCAAGAATCAAGCCTTCAGTAACGTTTTATGCGTGTGCTTTAATTCGTCAATTTGATGCAATGGGCGCGTATTGTTTAAATTCTGCGCAAGCAATTACACAATCAAGAGATAAATTGCAAGCGACACAATTATTTGCAAAGCATGATATTAACATTCCGATCACAGGATTTGCGAATTCGCCATTAGACACTAAAGATTTAATCAAAATGGTCAATGGCGCTCCGTTAATTATTAAACTATTAGAAAGTACACAGGGAAAAGGTGTGGTTTTGGCAGAAACAACTAAAGCCGCAGAAAGTGTAATCAATGCATTTAAAAGTGTAAAGACGAACATTTTAGTGCAAGAATTCATCAAAGAAGCCAACGGACAAGATATTCGTTGTTTCGTAGTGAACGGAAAAGTAGTGGCTTCCATGCAACGACAAGCTGCCAAAGGAGAATTTAGAGCTAACATTCATCAAGGTGGAACAGCATCTAAAATTAAAATTACTAACGAAGAACGTAAACTAGCTATAAAAGCAGCTAAAATATTAGGATTGCCAGTTGCTGGTGTTGATATTATTCGTTCTAACAAAGGACCATTATTGTTAGAAGTAAACTCTTCTCCTGGGCTAGAAGGAATTGAAAATGCAACAGGATTGGATATTGCCAATGTTATGATAGAATCTATTGAGAAGAAACTAAAATTTAAGAACCAGTAACTTTCAATAATTATTCAGACTCTTGTGGAGTACTGTTTTAGAGTATCGATTTTGGGGTAAATTGGGGGGTTTTCAGTACTCCTCTAAAATATAAATAATTGATAATCAATGTTTTAAAAGGTGATCGATTCGTGTTCATAACCCGGAGGTCACGAGTTCAATTCTCGTTCTCGCTACAACAATAAACAAAGGAAAAGCTAAGACTTAGAATCTTAGCTTTTTTGCTTTCCTAAAACATACCTAAAACAAATTAGAGCGATTATTCTATTTTTAATTACTAGTAATATTCAATTAACCTTTCATCTACGAATAGCCTTGAAGTCGCTGATTGAAAACGAGTTCGACTAATCTAATTCCTTATATCATAAAATTTAGCATATATAGATACGGATATTTCTGTTATTGAATTAACCGCTTATGAAAGCTTTATAATAGATGATTTAAGAGTCGAAATCAAGGCATAGTCTGCTTAGTCAGTATAGTAATATTGCGCAATATGTGACTAATAATAGCTTATTGTATGAACTAACTATAAAAGCTTTTGGTAAGGAGTTTTCGATGTTGACATAAAAAAAACGAATCAAAGTTCGCTTTAATATTATTTATGCACAGCCATAAACAGTTTCGTCAACACAGACTCTAGAGTTATAATCATCAGTATCTAGGCAATAAAAGCCCAGTCTTGTATAAAAATAACACCCAGCCCTTTCTGTATTACAATACCATCAACTATCAGCAGTAACGTCTCCACCTTTTAATTCACTAAGGTTAGAAATAGATTTCTTTCTTAGTTTTTAATTTTCTTTTTTTTCATAATAAATTGAGTTTATAATTAGTTGATAGAAATCAAACTATAAATTCAATCAAACAAAAATTTATAGTCGTATTTATAAAAATACGTATGCTAAATATGAAACGAAAAATTAAAGAAACCTTAGAAAAACCCTAGTTTCCCTAAGTAGATTTAGAAAATTTAGAGTCAAAAAAATCAAAACATTTCGTATTCCGTTTTCATTCTCACTTGGCAGTATGAGATAAAGAAATAGCCTAAAATAAATTGTTTAAAAAGCTGAATCCTAAAAAGGGGGCTGAACTGGTTTTAGTTAATCAACTAAATACATCAAGACTCTGCACTTGTAAGAATCATGCCTAAAACATTTATTTTCAAAAAACACTTCTTCTAAAGGCTTTCAAATTTTATTTCTCCTTCTTATTGGGTAATGAATCTCTTAAAATTTCCCATGTATATAAATCTATCTCATAATTCTTGATGACTAATTCAAGTATATAGCATACAAAAACATTCTTTATAAAAATCAAAATAAACCAACATGAAAAAATGTACTTTACTTTTTATTTTAATTTACGCCCATCTACTAATGGGACAAAATTTAATTCAAAACCCCGGATTCGAAAGTGGTCCAACTTCTGTCACAATTGATCAAGTAGATCATGCTACAGGTTGGAGCAATGGTTGTAGAATACAGTTTTTAACTGTAGATTATTGCACTCCCGATTTATATGATAAAAATGGCTACCGTAGCTGTTATGTAAAAAAAGCGCTTTTGCCTCGTAGTAATGGTGAATTAAATGAACGATATGTACATATGTTTAATAATTCAACTAATCCTACTACTGGAGAATCTGTGAAAGCTACCATAACAGAACCGCTTTCCGAAGAACATTCGTATGAGGTATCTTGTTATGTATCGAGAGAAATTAATATTCATGACGATGACGATGGCGAATATGAAGCACCGCTTCAACTCGAATTTGTACTCAGAAATAAAGATAATTGTCAGTTAGAAAAAATTGTACATACCAGCACGTATGTAAAAGGTGTTTTTAAATTTAACACCTGTGAAAAAGCACCTAAATATCCATCAACAGATTGGAGGCAAAAGAAAGGCTCTTTTAATTTAGACACAGGAGACATTGCTAAAGGGTATAACAGGTTAGAAATAAGAATTAAAGGACAGGCAAGTTTGTTAGACCCTATTTTTATTGATGATGTTGAATTGAAAAAAGTGAAAAAGGTAAAAGCCTGTTTTCAAATAAAAAATATTGATTCAGAACATACCGAAGCTTCTGACTATGGTCCAAAAACCGTGAATCAGCTTTGTTTGCCTAAAGTTGAAATTGATGGAAGTTGCAGTACAAACGAAAATGGATACCACATTCGAATTTCAGAATTTAGTTTATCACCATGGGCAATTGTTACCGATTATTATGACGGATGGGTTGCGCCTGGAATTGCGCCAAGTAACATAGATCTTACAAATCTCATTGGAACGCCTTCTGCCAATAATGATTGGACTTCTAGAACGTTCGATCCTACAAAACTGTATGCCGTTAGTTTAAGTGTTGGTCCTATTTGGGATTCAGCTCCATTTCAGTTTTTTAGAGTTGAAAATTGTCAAGGAAACGAAGCTTGTTTTGAGATAAAAAACATTGATTCAACACATACTGAAACTTCTGATTATGGGCCACAAACCGTGAATCAACTTTGCTTGCCTAAAGTTGAAATTGATGGAAGTTGTAGTGCAAATGAAGATGGATATCACATTCGAATTTCAGAATTTAGTTTATCACCATGGGCAATTGTTACTGATTATTATGATGGATGGGTTGCGCCTGGAGTTGCACCAAGCAATATAGATCTTACCAATCTCATTGGAACGCCTTCTGCCAATAATGGTTGGACTTCTAGAACGTTCGATCCCTCAAAGTTATATGCTGTTAGCCTAAGTGTAGGTCCTATTTGGGATTCGGCACCATTCCAGTTTTTTAGAGTTAAAAACTGTCAAGAAATAGAAGCGTGTTTTCAAATAAAAAATATTTTTTCTACTCATACAGAAGCTTCTTATTATGGGCCACAAACCGTGAATCAACTTTGCTTGCCTAAAGTTAAAATTGATGGTAGTTGTAGTGCAAACGAAGATGGATATCACATTCGAATTTCAGAATTTAGCTTGTCGCCATGGGCAATTGTTACTGATTATTATGATGGATGGGTTGCGCCTGGAGTTGCACCAAGCAATATAGACCTTACCAATCTCATTGGAACGCCTTCTGCCAATAACGGTTGGACTTCTAGAACTTTTAATCCCACAAAATTATATGCCGTTAGCCTAAGTATAGGTCCTATTTGGGATTCGGCGCCATTTCAGTTTTTTAGAGTTCAAAACTGTCAAAGAGATACAGACAATACCAACGAAAATAGTACCGTGAAAATTTATCCTAATCCTGTCAAAGATTTTATAAATATTCGCTTTAGCAAAAATGAAACAGGAAATATCGCTATTTATAATTTTAATGGAGATCTTATGTTTACAAAGACATTTTCACAAACGAATATAGTTACTTTTAATATGGACGCTTATAGAAAAGGATTTTATCTTGCAAGAATTACAATAGCTAACAAAACGAAAACGTATAAAATACGTAAAGAATAACAGCAGTATTTTGACCTGTGCTAAATAACCTTTTTTAGCACAGGTCATTGTTATCTTTAAATGCTTTATAAAACAATCAAAATCATTGTATTACTAACGCAGGCGGAACATACGTTTGTGTATTCCAAATTGTCGGTCCTGGCACATAAACTCTTAAGATTAGATAGAAGTCTTCATCTTCAGGACTTTGCAACCAATACACACCATCTTCGCCATTATCTGATGGTTCGTCTCTTTGTAAATAGATCGCCATTCCACCTTTTTCATCTCTTGATTGATATTGCGGGTCATAACTATTTATAGTATACGAGTTAGAATCAGTTACCAAATTGAAATCACTAGTCTGATACATGGTAATAGACCAAAAACCAAAATAGCTAGCATCGAATGTTGGAAATTCATCTTCATCAAAGTACATCTTATATTGAGAAGTTCCACTTAAAGATTCACCTCTATTATCTAAAGATGTATGGATATACACATTTTCATCTGGATAATGCGCTGTAATTCCGGCCAATGCTTGCAAAGCAGATCTTGTAATAAAATCACCATTTTGCCCAGATTGCCCAATGTCTCTTGGCGGATATGACCAATAGTTTAAAGCCGAAGAAGCACTAGAATTTCCCATTTCTTTTAAAAGAGCCAAACCATCTTCTGCTGCCGAATTCAATCCAGTTATTGTTTCTTCTGATTGTTCAGATAATAATTGATTTGGTCCCACGCCAACTGTTGCAAATAAACTTAATAATTGCGATTGATCTACACCTGGCAACACACCTGGCGGATTTATATTCATTGCATTATTCATGGCTTCCCAAGTACCTTCCGTTTCTACAGTTGGGTTTATTGGAATGTTTGGTGCCGCTTCTGCAACTGGCACATAAGGTTCTCCGCTAATCCAATTAGATAATGGTGTAATAATGTATTGTTCCTGAATCGCTAATGCCTTATCTAGATCTTCTTGCGAATTAGAATCGTTCACACCAGTTCGTCCCATTAATAAAATTTCTGGCGTTCTTGATCTTGGTAAAACATCCATAACATTATCAGGAATCTTTCCATTCCATCCTGGACCGCCAATTAAATAATTTGCAGCTTTTGTTCCTGTAGCATAGGTTCCAACATAAGCAAAATTGTCAGAGTCAATACACGCCATTTGTATACAATAATAGCGATCATCAACTGCTGGAACAGATAAAATCATTGGTTCATCAGATACATCTAACCAACCTGTTGCATATAAAGTATCACAATTTGGCGATCCGCCAGTAGTATTTTCGGGTGTTGCTAATGCAGTACTTTTAAAAAAGGAATTTATAGGCGCCCAAGGGACACTTGCTCCAGATGCTTCTGCATATTCTTTTCCGCCTTCAGTAGACCATAACCATTTTAACCAAGAAAGATATACCCAAGGAAAACCATAAATATAAGCTTGTATTCCTAAAGAATACGCATAGGCTTCATCCCAGTCATTACCTGTAGTGGCAACATCATTTTGTTGTTTTTTTGTAGTAGTAGTTTTCATAATTTCTTTGTTTGATACAAAGATTTGCAAATTCACATCAAAAATGAAAGCGTATAAATACGTCTTATGAAAACCAGAAATACGTGTTTTACATGAAAAAGTTATAAAAACTAGAATTCATTCATACTTCACAAACATTCCGTGTTGCATTTGTAGTGTTAGCAATCGAAGAATATCATTAAAATAACTATCATTAAAAGTGTTTATGTTTTCAATGTATGCAGCGTTGATAAATTCTTGGTCATTAGAAGTCATTGTAGCTGTAGCAAAACAACCTACAAACGCACTTGTTTTCTCTGTTCTAAAAGTAGTTCCATCAAGATTATAACCGTCGGTAATATTTGAGAATCCTATTTTCTTTGTAAATCCATTAATTGTCTTACAGTATTTTTCAGCACGCACGTCACCAAACCACACATAATCTTTTGAAATTCGCCAAGGAGTTCGTGCAGCATCATAATAATATGCTTTTCCGCCATACTTTGCCCAACTTACATTGTCGGCTGGCGTTGTTCCGTCTACTTTACACCAATCTGGCACCAAACCCGTTTCTGGATTCCAACTTTTAAATAAGATTTCATAACATTTGTCGCTTACCTTATTCCAAGAATCATCATTCATTACTTCTGCAAAAACTTTAAAATACGCAGGTGCAAAGTACGACGGATTTGTTGTCATGCTTCCGCCCCAAGCATCTCCTGCCTTTAAAACATAAGTTCCCGGCTCTACCATGTGCTTTTTTATTAATCCTATTATTTTTTTGGCTTCCGCCAGATAGTACTCGTCTTCAATCAACTTGTGTGCAAGCAATAACGCATAGGCAACATCGACATCTGCGTCGGTTGCAGCATTTTCACCTACCATTTTTCCAGTTGAATCAATTTTCCAATTCATCAATCCGTTTGCATCTAAATGTGCATTGTAATACTTGTAGAAAGCATCAAAAGTTGTTTTGTCTTTCATCATTGCAGAAGCTAACAATCCGTAACCAATTCCTTCACTTACTGTATGCGACATATCGTCAAATAAAATACGTTTTGCGCCTTCAGGACAACCATCAGAAGTTACGTATTTCTTTTTCCATATTGCGTATGTATCTGCAATTCGCTGTGCTTCTAAATTAGTAGGTAACGTACCATGAGCATACGTATTTTCAGTATTTTTTGTACAGCTTATAAAAAGCAAAAGGATCGTAAAAATGGTTGGTATTATTTTTTTCATGAACTAAAAATAGTATAAAAAATATAACATCAACATTTTTGTTAAAATAAGATTATGAATGTATAATTTTGGATCAATGTAGAAGTTATAAACTACGCTTTTAAATCTATTTCTTTGATGTTTTTGATGCGATTTCGCTCTAAGAAAGCGTCAATAGTTTCAAAGTGTTCGAGTACACGCTTTTCTTTAAATTCGAATACTTTTTGCGAAAGTCCTTGCAAGAAATCACGATCATGCGAAACTAAGATCAACGTTCCGTCAAACGCTTTGAGTGCATCTTTTAAAACATCTTTGGAACGTAAGTCTAAATGATTTGTTGGTTCATCCAGAATAAGCAAGTTTACAGGTTCTAGCAATAGTTTTACCATTGCTAAACGTGTTTTTTCTCCACCAGAAAGTACACTCACTTTTTTGTCAATATCATCTCCTTTGAACATGAATTGACCGAGAATATTTTTAATTTGTGTACGAACATCTCCTTTGGCAACTTCATCAACTGTTTGAAAAATTGTTAAATCTTGATCCAATAATGAAGCTTGATTTTGCGCAAAGTATCCAACCTTTACATTGTGACCTAGCTTGCAGTTTCCTTCATGTTCAATTTCACCTAAAATCGATTTAATCATGGTCGATTTTCCTTCTCCATTTCGTCCCACAAACGATACTTTTTCACCGCGTGCAATAGAGAAACTTGCATTTTTAAATACACTATGATCGTCGTAACTTTTAGACAATTCTTCCACAATAACTGGATAATCGCCCGAACGTGGTGCAGGCGGAAATTTCAGCTTTAATGCTGAATTATCAACCTCATCAATTTCAATAATTTGTAGTTTTTCAAGCATTCGCACACGTGAAGCAACTTGATTTGTTTTGGAAAATGTTCCTTTAAAACGATCAATAAACGCTTGATTGTCTGCAATATATTTTTGTTGTTCTTGGTAGGCTTTTATTTGATGTGTTCTACGATCGGCACGCAATTCTAAATAGTGAGAATAGTTGGCTTTATAATCGTAAATTCTTCCCATTGTCACTTCTATGGTACGATTGGTAATATTGTCGATAAACGCTCTGTCGTGCGAAATTACCATGACTGCATTGGCTTTGTTTACCAAGAAATCTTCCAACCAAATCACAGATTCAATATCAATATGATTTGTTGGCTCATCAAGCAGAATTAAATCGGGTTTTTGCAATAAAATCTTAGCAAGTTCAATTCGCATACGCCATCCACCACTAAATTCACTTGTTAAACGTTGAAAATCGTCTTGTTTAAAACCAAGTCCTTTCAATGCTTTTTCAACTTCAGCATCATAATTTATTTCTTCTAGCGCATAAAATTGCTCACCAAGTTCCGAAACTTTTTCAATGATTTTCATGTAGGCATCACTTTCATAATCTGTACGTGTTTCTAGTTCTTTATTCAACGCATCCATTTGATCGCGCATCTTAAATATCAACTGAAACGCTTTTGAAGCTTCATCAAAAACCGTACAATCATCTTCTGTCAATAAATGCTGTGGCAAATAGGCAATTACCGTATCTTTTGGACTACTTACTTTTCCACGCGTAGCATTTTGTGCACCCGCAATAATCTTCATCATGGTAGACTTTCCTGCACCATTTTTCCCCATAAGGGCAATTTTATCATTTTCATTAATGACAAAATTTACATCACTAAACAAAGTTGTTCCACTAAATTCTACGGCAATATTATCTACGCTAATCATCTATTATTTTTTGAGATTGCGAAATTAAGAAAAAGCAAGTAGCATTTTGCATACATTTTTACTTTTTAAAAATTTAACCTAGTTTTGAGATTATGGTAATAGATATTATTGACGATCAATATTTTCAGAAAACGAGACTTCGGAAAATTATTTATAAAACACACAATGTTATTATCATTGTTACGTCTGCAGTATTTCTGATTGACTTGTTGTTTTCTCTAGATTTTTTTCAACCCTATTTTTTTATTTTTTTTGGTGTTCCTGTACTCCTTTTGCTTATCATATCAATTTTAGATGCTGGACTTTTTATCAGAACTGGCACTCTTGAATTTATCGAGAATCGCATGATTATTACCAATGAGAATATTATTAATGAAATTGATTTGAGAACCATTGAAAAAATTCAACTTAAAAAAGTAGGTCGTGAAATGTTTGTGCTAAAAGTAAAAACACACGAAATTTTGATTGAGTTAACGTATCATAACAAATTAGGATTTAAGAATATACTAAAACAGTATAACGTGAAAATTGACATTTCTTTTTTTGGAATTAAGATTTGACTGAATAAAACTATTAAAGTATTTTTCTTACCTTTGAAACTGTATTTTCTTTCTAAGTTAAAGATTACTTATTTCACACTAAAAAATAAATTTGTATTTTAAGGAAAGTTAAGCACTTTTTCGTTTATCATTAGTACAAGAATTTACTCGAAGTTATGTCAAAACCGAACTCTATTGTTCATAAAATATATCATGATGATTCGCTATCTTTTACGGAAGAAGATATTGAATTTATTGAGCGTAGATATAAAAAAGTTTCTTTTAAAAAAGGAGATATTGTACTTTCTGTTGATGAAAAAGTAGATTATCAATACTTTGTGTCTAATGGTTGTTTGCGAACGTTCTTAATTTCTAAATCTGGAAAAGAACACACCATTCAGTTTGCCATAAAAGGTTGGTGGATTAGCGATTATATTGGTTATTTTTCTGAAACGAATTCCGTATTAAATATTGAATGTATTGAAGATGCAACTTTGTATAAGGTTTCTAGGAATTGTGTCAGCGAAATTTACAATCAAGTTCCAGTAACAGAACGTTTTATTCGTAAAAAATTGGAACGTGCATTTGTATATTTTCAAAAAAGAATATTAGCTAATTTATCACAGACTGCTACAGAACGCTACTTAAACTTCAACCACGATTATCCAAATATTGAACAGCATATAAAAAACTACCATATAGCTTCTTATCTTGGCATCACCAACGAAAGTCTGAGCCGAATTCGTAAAGAAATTGCCAAAAAGTCTTCTTAACATACATCATTTTTTTTCTTTCTTATTAAAAGTATTTTCGTGAAGTAAAAATTCCCCTCTATGAAGTATATAATGAGTGCATTAGCTATAATCATTATGATTACTGCATGCACAATGAAAAACAACAAACCCGAAGAACAACCTCAAAAGCAACAAAAACGTATAAAAAAAGTACTATTTGTACTTACAAGTCATGATCAATTAGGAAATACAGGTGAGAAAACTGGATTTTGGATTGAAGAATTCGCAGCACCATATTACGCACTGAAAGATAAAAATGTATTAATAACGCTTGCTTCGCCAAAAGGTGGACAACCACCAATTGATCCTAAAAGTGAAGGCGAAGATTTTCAAACGCCAGCTACCAAACGATTCAATACCGATAAGGAAACACAAACGCTTTTAGCGAATACATTAAAATTAGCCGATATAAATGAAGTAGATTACGACGCTGTTTTTTATCCTGGCGGACATGGTCCGTTATGGGATTTATCAGAAGATCCAAATTCAATCAAATTAATTGAAGCTTTTTATAATAGTAACAAACCTGTAGCTGCAGTTTGTCATGCGCCAGCAGTTTTAAAGAATACAAGAAATACCGATGGAACTCCATTAGTAAAAGGCAAAAATGTTACTGGTTTTTCAAATACAGAAGAAGAAGCTGTGCAATTAACAGCTATTGTGCCTTTTTTAGTGGAAGATATGTTGAAAGAGAATGAAGGAATTTATTCTAAAGTTGCCGATTGGAATCCACATGCAGTAAAAGATGGATTGTTGATTACAGGACAAAATCCTGCGTCTTCAGAAAAAGTGGCCGCATTATTATTAGAAGCGTTGAAATAAATAAACCTTTCCTCGATTTAAATATGTTGTATTAAAAAAGGGAACTTATATTATATAAGTTCCCTTTTGTCTTTGTCCTTTTGTTATTTAGGAGTCTTTTTTTGCTTCTCTCCACTCATCAAAACGTTCTTTTAACGCGCCACCAACCCAATAAGGTACGATGAACGTTAATAAAAGAATCATCAACCAAAATCCAATGGTTAAGATGGTAAGGAAAGCTAAAAAGCCTAAATATTGATCAAATTCAAACATATTTTCCGGAATTTATCGAATTTAGCTACAAAGATATTGTATTAAATTAAAAATTCATACTGAAATGTGTAGAATTATTAACAATTGCTATTTAGTTTTTAAAAACATTAATCGATTTCAATCCATCATGGCTTAACTTCACATCTCTATTACTATTTGCTCCAAGTGTGCAATTTATATGTCGTATAATTTGACTATCTGACTGCCCTTTTAAAGTGGTAAAAATGGTTTCATTCGGATCTGTAGTCTTGTAGGTATTTTTAAATGTATACGTTGAACCATCAAAGAATTTAAAATCTGTATTATTGTGTCCATGATTATGTGGTTGCCTCACATGTGCTGTTGGCGTAGCATAATATGTTTTAAAATCTAATAAATCAAAATTTGCTGTATTATATGTAAACATTTTAAAAGCAGGATTGTTTCCATGATTTACAGCGATTCCAGGAGTTGTCACTGAAAAAGAAATCATATCACTAGCGCTTGGATTCGATGACGTTTTTGTTTTATAAATTCTTCTAAGTCCATCCAAATGTGTATGCCCATTTAGCAAGCCTACAATATTTGGCTGGTATTTTTCAATCAAATTTAAAAAGCTATTGTGTAAGTTTTTGCCATTATAGGTCAAGCTTGTATTCCACATTGAATCACCTTTATACCCGTCTAACCCAATTGGAATATGCATCATTAGTAATACACGATCAGTTTTTCCAAGAGCAGCCAATTTGGTTTCTAACCATTGCATTTGTTGTTGTGCAGCATTTTGTTGAGAAACATCATCATCATCCGTATACGTACTGTGCGTAAAAATTACGGTATTTAATGCGATTACTTTTAGTGTATTTCTCGAATCTGTTAAATCCACAGCATAATAACCAAACTCACTATTAAAATCTGGTTTTCCAACCGTGATAGTTGTAGATTTACTATTGATTATTGGCCACGGATTAGATTTGTTAGCATCTGCTTTTAATACCGTATTGGTAGAATCGTTACTAAACGAATGGTAATCACCTTCTAAAGAATCGTTATTTCCTGGTAAATATAAAATTGGAATATCAATTTTTAAATTTCTTAAATTTTCGAGCATTAAATGTGTATTGGTTCTCCTATGTTGCTTATCTGCTTTAGTTGCAGGCCAATGATGATCGTAGCCAGGTAAATCGCCCAAAAACACCATAAATTTTGGATTTTCAGCACTGACTGTTGATTCAATTTTAGCTTTCGCACGAAGCCAAAGTGCCTGAGAAGAAACACTTTTACTGCTTTTATTAGCATCCTGAAACTGAGTTTGTTTCAGTAATTTATCGACATGCACATCAGATAATGCTATAAATTTTGCAGTATTAGTTGTAACAACAGCTTCTGCATGAGCTTTTGGACATTCAGGACATTCTGAAGTATTATGTTTACAGCCAAAAAATAACAAGCAAATAAACAACGTGTATAAATAATTGGTTTTCATTCTAAATATTGTATTGATATTGATATAACCTACAAGATACTAAAAAGACAATCAATCATGTACACGTATAAATACCTAATCTAAGCGATCCTATTACTTAGTCTCCAATTGTTGTCCAACAGCTAAACTATTAGATTCCAAATTATTGAGTTTTTTTAACGCAGAAACTGATGTGTTTAATTTTCTAGCAATTGAATATAATGTATCTCCTTTTTTTACGGTATATACACTTGTAGATACAGCTGTAGATATAGCTTTTTTCGTAGTAGCTGTCAACTTTAAAACTTGTCCCACAGCTAAATTCGTACTTTCCAATTCATTTAAATCTAATAACGTCTTAACTGACAGATCGTATTTTCTTGAAATCGCATACAAAGTTTCCCCTTTTTGAACAATATGTGCCAACATATTTGAATTTTCGACCACTGCCGAAGATTCTATTACAGTATCTTCCTTTTTAGAAATTTCAGAAGTAACTTCTCCTGTTTCAATAGACATGTACACTTCTTTACCATCTAAAATCACCTTTACATATCCATCATTAACTTCCTGTGCAACACAACAAAAACACAGTAGACTAAAAATCAGTAAGCAATTATATTTCATTCGTTCTATTTTGAATGTAAAACTAAATGTTTTGTACTTTTTCTTATTACGCAAAAAGAAACTCTAAATAAATCTTAGTTAAAAAGTAAAAAAAATCGTCAGCAAACATAATTCGCATCAATTATAAAAACATCACAAATAAATCTATATGTTATGGAAAACGATTAAATTTGCACATCGAAAAAAATTATTAGGGCAATGGAATATAGAATTGAAAAAGATACAATGGGCGAAGTACAAGTTCCTTCAGACAAACTTTGGGGAGCACAAACGGAACGTTCAAGAAATAACTTCAAAATTGGTGCGCCAGCAAGTATGCCACTAGAAGTCGTATACGGCTTTGCATATTTAAAAAAAGCTGCGGCTTTTACAAACTGTGAATTAGGTGTATTACCAATTGAAAAAAGAGATTTAATCGCTTCAGTTTGTGAAGAAATCTTAGCAGGAAAACACGACGATCAGTTTCCATTAGTCATCTGGCAAACAGGTTCTGGAACGCAATCTAACATGAATGTGAATGAGGTAATTGCCAACAGAGCACATCAAATTGCTGGAAAAAAGATTGGTGAAGGCGAAAAAACGATTCAGCCAAATGATGACGTAAATAAGTCACAATCGTCAAACGATACGTTTCCAACGGGAATGCACATTGCTGCCTACAAGAAAATTGTAGAAAACACAATTCCAAGTGTTTCTCAATTACGTGATACCTTAAAAAAGAAATCAGAAGAGTTCAAAAATGTTGTAAAAATTGGACGTACACACTTAATGGATGCAACTCCATTAACGTTAGGACAAGAATTCTCAGGATATGTTTCACAATTAAACCACGGTTTAAAAGCGCTAGAAAACACCTTACCACACTTAAGCGAAATAGCTTTAGGCGGAACTGCTGTTGGAACAGGATTAAACACACCAAAAGGATATGCTAAACGTGTTTCTGAATTCATTGCACGTTTTACGGAATTGCCTTTTATTACGGCTGAAAATAAATTTGAAGCCTTAGCTGCACATGATGCAATGGTAGAAACTCACGGTGCTTTAAAGCAATTAGCCGTTTCTATCAATAAAATAGCAAATGACATTCGTTTAATGGCTTCTGGACCGCGTTCAGGAATTGGCGAATTAATTATTCCGGCTAACGAACCAGGAAGTTCTATCATGCCAGGAAAAGTAAACCCAACACAATGTGAAGCTATTACGATGGTTTGCGCACAAGTAATGGGGAACGATGTTGCTGTAACTGTTGGTGGAACACAAGGTCATTATGAACTCAATGTTTTTAAACCAATGATGATTGCCAACGTATTACAATCAGCACAATTAATTGGTGATGCATGTGTAAGTTTTGATGTAAACTGTGTCGCAGGAATTGAACCAAATCACGGAAGAATTACCGAATTGGTAAACAACTCGTTAATGTTAGTAACCGCTTTAAATACCAAAATCGGATATTACAAAGCAGCTGAAATTGCTAATACGGCACACCAAAACGGAACCACGTTACGTGAAGAAGCTGTCAACTTAGGCTACGTAACTCCTGAAGAATATGACGAATGGGTAAAACCAGAAAATATGGTTGGTGCAATGAAATAAGCATTTCAATCCAAAACATAAAAACCGCGCTAAAAACCTTTTTAGTGCGGTTTTTGCTTTTTATTCACTGGATACATTAACACTGAGAAGGCAGATCAAAATCTACTTTTCCACTGGCTAAATTGTAATATCCTGTGTGTATTGCTAGATTATTACTTAAAAAACTTCTTCTAAGAATTTCTGAATGATGTAATAATTCTGATGCGCTATGATGTGCGTTTTCAATTGTAACTCTTTTCAATCTCTTAGCCTTAGCGGTACTTTTTTTAGGAGCAGATTCAAAATTGCAACTTTCTTCAAGTGTTTTCCAATCACTTTTAACTATTTCATCATCATCAGAACAACATCCGCAAGCTTTTACAGCTGGTTTTATATGATTAACTAAATGTTCTAAACTCGGACTTGCAGGTTCTCCTCCATCAATGGCTGCTTGAACAGCACCACAACTTTCGTGTCCCAATACCAAAATATATTGGCATCCTAAAACTGCTACTGCAAACTCAATACTTGCAATAGCCGAAGTATTGGCTATATTTCCGGCGATACGCACTACAAACAAATCTCCGATTCCAGTATCAAAAATCAATTCTGGCGGAACTCTACTATCAGCACAGCTTAACACAATAGCATACGGTTTTTGACCATTTTCAGCAGTACATTTTCTTCGTTCCCTTCCTACATTAGGGTGAATAGACTTAACATCAATAAAACGTTTATTTCCAGCATCTAAACGTTTTGTAATTTTCTTAAAATCGCTACGATCTTTAAAATTTCCTTTACAATTTTCACTCATATTATAATCATCTTGGTTAGTTACTATTTCTAAATCTTATCATTTAGACTTTCTCAATAAAGGTAACTCAAAAATCATATTTGTAAGAAAATAATTCGCAAGCGCATATTTTATAAGAATGAACGCTGAAAAACATAGAACGAATGGGGTTTGGGTTTTGGGATAAAAAACAAATTGACAAAAAAAACAAATCAACAAAACTAAAAGCAAAGCGCTTCTAAGAATTTAACAGCGATAGCGAGTCTAAAAACAACCTGTTCAAAACCTCGTGAATAACTCCTAAATTATCATCTAAAAATTAAGTCAAAATCTAAGTAAATACATTAAATTTGCCTTTTCAAAACAACAACACACAAAAAATACATAATGATTCATTTCTTTGGAAACGCACACAGCAAGGTCTTTGCTGTACAAACAGTAAAAGAATTATCAACAGAAAATGTTGCAAAGCTTAACTGGCTATTTGGCAACACTTCTAAAATTGAACAAGCATCATTGGATGCTTTTTTTGTTGGTCCAAGAGCCGCAATGATTACACCTTGGAGTACAAATGCTGTAGAAATTACCCAAAATATGGGCGTTGAAGGCATTATCAGAATTGAAGAATTTAACGCTGTGGCGGAAGACTTCTTAGATTTTGATCCAATGATTTCTCAAAAATTCAACGGTTTGCAACAAGATACGTTTACCATTGACATTGAACCAGAAGCCATTCTAGACATTGACAATATTGCTGCGTACAACGAACAAGAAGGCTTGGCACTTAACGTAGAAGAAATTGAATATTTAGATAAGCTGTCCGAAAAACTAGGTCGAAAATTAACGGATTCTGAAGTATTCGGATTCTCACAGGTAAATTCGGAACACTGTCGTCACAAGATTTTCAACGGAACATTCGTGATCGATGGCAAAGAAAAACCAACCTCACTTTTCAAACTTATCAAGGAAACATCAAAGCAACATCCAAACGATATTGTTTCAGCATATAAAGACAACGTAGCTTTTGTAAAAGGTCCGAAAGTAGCCCAATTTGCACCAAAAACGGCAGACAAGCCAGACTTTTACCAAACACAAGAATTTGAATCTGTCATTTCGCTAAAAGCGGAAACACACAACTTTCCAACAACAGTTGAACCTTTCAATGGCGCCGCAACAGGTTCTGGAGGAGAAATTCGCGATAGACTTGCTGGCGGACAAGGTTCGTTGCCATTAGCAGGAACTGCGGTATACATGACTTCCTATTCGCGCTTAGAAAAAGGCAGATATTGGGAAGAAAAATTCAAAGCAAGAAATTGGTTGTACCAAACACCAATGGACATTTTGATAAAAGCATCAAACGGAGCTTCTGACTTTGGAAACAAATTTGGCCAACCGCTAATTTGTGGTTCAGTATTAACGTTCGAACATGAAGAAAATTCGTCTTCAAGCACTGCAAAAGCTAGAAAACTTGGCTATGACAAAGTAATTATGCAAGCTGGTGGAATTGGCTACGGAAAAGCATCGCAAGCCATAAAAGATATTCCGAAAACTGGAGATAAAATCGTAATTCTTGGAGGAGAAAATTACCGAATCGGAATGGGCGGCGCAGCTGTTTCTTCCGCAGATACAGGTGCGTTTTCAACAGGAATTGAATTAAACGCAGTGCAACGTTCCAATCCTGAAATGCAAAAACGTGCGGCAAATGCCATTCGTGGAATGGTTGAAAGTGACGAAAATTATATCGTTTCTATTCACGATCACGGTGCAGGCGGACATTTAAACTGCTTGTCAGAACTAGTAGAAGAAACTGGTGGAAAAATTGATTTAGATACATTGCCTGTGGGCGATCCAACACTTTCTGCTAAAGAAATCATCGGAAACGAATCACAAGAACGAATGGGATTAGTGATTGCCGATGAACATATTGAAACATTGAATAAAATCGCTGAACGTGAACGTTCGCCAATGTATACCGTTGGAGAAGTAACTGGAGATGATCGTTTTACATTTGAATCGGCAACCAAAGGCGACAAACCAATGGATTTAGAACTTAGCGACATGTTTGGAAGTTCGCCAAAAACGATTATGAACGATGTTACAATTGCTCGTAATTACAAGAATCCGCGTTACAAAACTAAAAATATACACATCTATCTAAATCAAGTATTGCAACTAGAAGCAGTTGCTTGTAAAGACTGGTTGACAAATAAAGTAGACCGTTGTGTTGGTGGAAAAGTTGCCAAACAACAATGTGTTGGTGCCTTACAAATTCCGTTGAACAATGTGGGTGTGATGGCACTAGATTATAATGGAAAAGAAGGAATTGCAACGTCTATTGGACATTCGCCAATTTCTGGATTAATCAATCCTGTAGCGGGAAGTCGCAATTCAATCACAGAAGCATTGACAAATATTATTTGGGCACCATTAAAAGACAATTTGCAAAGTGTTTCGTTGTCTGCAAACTGGATGTGGCCCTGTAAAAATGAAGGTGAAGATGCACGTTTATACGAGGCCGTTCAAGCGATTTCTGAGTTTTCTATCAATTTAGGAATCAACGTGCCAACCGGAAAGGATTCCTTGTCTATGAAACAAAAATATCCTGATGGAGACGTCATTTCCCCTGGAACCGTAGTCATATCTGCGGCAGCGAATTGTAACGAAATTAGCAACGTAGTAGAGCCTGTTTTACAACAAAATGGCGGAAATATATACTATATAAACATCTCGCAAGACGACTTTAAATTGGGTGGAAGTTCGTTCAATCAAACATTAAATACGATTGGAAATGAAGCGCCAAACGTAACAGATGCAGCGTATGTAAAGAATGTTTTCAACACGATTCAAAACTTAATTAAAGAAGATAAAATTGTTGCTGGACACGATGTCGCTTCGGGCGGATTAATTACAACATTACTCGAAATGTGCTTTGCGGAAGTAAATTTAGGCGCAAACTTAGATTTGACTGGTTTAGGCGAAGAAGATTCAATCAAAGTACTATTCTCAGAAAATGCGGGAATTGTTTTTCAAGCAGCTGCGACAATTGAAGAAACGCTAAACGCAAACGATATTGAATTTTTCAACATTGGAAATGTAACAGATTCGGCAACGGTAAATATCAAAAATAACGAAGATACCTTCACATTTGATGTTGCAGAAAAAAGAGACGTTTGGTATAGAACTTCTTTCCTACTCGATCAAAAACAAACGGCAAATGGTTTGGCTCAAGATCGTTATGATAATTATAAAAATCAACCGTTAACTTATGTGTTTCCAACACATTTCACTGGCACATTAAGCGACGTCATTGCGAACAACGTGAAGCAATCTGCTGCAAATAATGAGATTACTTCGTCGCAAACTCCTCGTAATGACGGAAAACGACCGCTTGCCGCCATCATCCGCGAAAAAGGTTCAAACTCTGAACGTGAAATGGCAAACGCTATGTATTTAGCTGGTTTTGATGTGAAAGATGTGCACATGACCGATTTGATTTCGGGACGTGAAACTTTAGAAGACATTCAATTTATTGGCGCTGTTGGCGGATTTTCAAATTCAGATGTATTAGGTTCGGCAAAAGGTTGGGCTGGTGCATTTTTGTACAATGAAAAAGCAAATACAGCGTTGAAAAACTTCTTTAAACGAGAAGATACCTTATCTGTCGGGATCTGTAATGGTTGCCAGTTATTTATGGAGTTGGAAGTGATTAATCCAGATCATGACGAACATGGAAAAATGACCTATAACGATTCTCAAAAACACGAAAGTGCCTTTACTTCTGTAAAAATTGAAGAGAATAATTCAGTGATGCTTTCTAGCTTAGCAGGAACAACGTTAGGTGTTTGGATTTCGCATGGAGAAGGGAAATTTAAGCTTCCGTATGAAGAAAGTAAATATGAAATTGTTGCTAAATATGGATATGAAGGCTATCCATCAAACCCAAATGGTTCCGATTTTAATACTGCCATGTTGTGTGATGCAACCGGAAGACATTTAGTAACAATGCCGCATATTGAACGTTCTACTTTTCAGTGGAATTGGGCAAATTATCCCGCAGGACGAAAAGATCAAGTTTCTCCATGGTTAGAAGCGTTTGTAAATGCTAGAGTGTGGATTGAAGCAAAGAACAACTAAAATTCATTTGATGAAAAGATTGCTTTTACTGGTATTATTGGGAAGTCTCGTACTTGGTTGTGCAAAAAAACTAATAAACACAAAACTACCCGTTACAAATGTTGTAAAGCCATACTACGGAATTCAGGTACAATTAATCATCAATGAAGTTGGTACATTAGCAGACTCTACATTCAATGACTCTTCTGATTTAAAATCAATCATAAATTTTAAAGTCATTGATTCAGCAGGAAACATAAAACCTATTGCTCTGGAAAAAGCACTCAAATTGTACCTTTCCAACACAAAAGACTATACGCCAACGATGTATCCTATTTTTGAAATCAAAAATACTTCCAAAGTTATCTTACCTGTTTTTGGGACAGGACTTTGGGACAAAATTTGGGCAAAAGTAGTTGTTGACAAAAGTACAATGAAAGTCTTACAAATTGCCTTTGAACACAAAGGTGAAACGCCAGGTTTGGGCGCTGAAATTAATAAACCTATGTTTGAAAATAAATTTGTTGGCAGCACCATTAGCATGGAAGATAAAAGCTATGCATTGTACAAAAGAGATAAGATTATAATTAGAGGAAACCAAAAAATTGACGCCATTACTGGCGCCACCATTACAAGTCAAGGAGCCATTGACATGCTTAACAAAGGCTTGTTGAAATACAAGAATTATATACAATAAAAAACAATATCAAATAACATTTATAAAAAAAGACCTGTGCATGCATAGGTCTTTTTTTTGCATGACTTCACAAAATAAATCACAATTAATTGTAAATTTCTCAAAAAATAGAATGCTTTTTTAACATTCTTTTGAAAATGGTTCACAATTTTCATATTTTGCAGGTTCATAAAAAAACCAAATCACGAGAATGACTAATGTAACGCGACTATTTGATTTTCCTTACTACCAATTAGAAAAATATCCTTTAGCTAAATCTCTTACATCTTTTAAAAATGGGGAATGGATTTCTACATCAACACAAGAATACTTAGATCAAGCAAATGCCATCAGTAGAGGTTTAATACGTTTAGGCGTACAACCAAATGATAAAATTGCTATCATATCTACCACAAACAGAACGGAATGGAATATTATGGACATCGGTATTTTACAAACTGGTGCGCAAAATGTTCCCATTTACCCAACAATTGCCAAAGAAGATTATGAATATATTCTAAATCACTCAGAAGCAATTTATTGTTTTGTTTCGGATGACGAAATTGTAGAAAAACTGAATGCGATTAAAGGAAATACAAAATTAAAAGGTGTCTATACTTTTGATGAGATTACTGGTGAAACAAACTGGTCCGAGGTTTTAAAACTAGGAGAAGATACTAGCAACAATGACGAATTGCAAGCTAGAAAAGATGCCGTAACTCCTGAAGATTTAGCTACCTTAATATATACCTCTGGAACTACAGGAAGACCAAAAGGTGTAATGTTGTCTCACAACAACCTAGTTACAAATGTATTAGACAGTCAAAAACGTGTGCCGCTTCATAACGGACAAGCACGAGCATTGAGCTTTTTACCAGTGTGTCATGTATTTGAACGTATGATTCTTTATCTATATCAATACTGTGGAATTGAAATTTTCTTCGCAGAATCTATTGAAAAAATCAGCGACAACCTAAAAGAAGTCAAACCAAACGTAATGACAGCAGTGCCGCGTTTGTATGAAAAAGTATATGACAAAATTTATGCGAAAGGTGCTGATTTAACAGGAATTAAAAAGAAATTATTCTTCTGGGCAATTGACCTCGGATTAAAATATGAACCATATGGTCAAAATGGCTGGTGGTATGAAACACAATTAAAGCTTGCTCGAAAATTAATTTTCAGTAAATGGCAAGCTGGTTTAGGTGGAAATCTTGAACTCATGGTTTCTGGTAGTGCGCCATTACAAGCACGTCTAACACGTGTTTTTGCTGCGGCAGGAATTCCAATTATGGAAGGTTATGGTTTAACAGAAACATCGCCTGTAATTACTGTAAATGATGTACGCGGTGGCGGATTCCGAGTAGGAACTGTGGGGCGTGTTATTGACAATGTAGAAGTGAAAATTGCTAGCGACGGTGAAATCTTAGCCAAAGGACCAAATGTAATGCTTGGGTATTACAAAGATCCAGAAAAAACGGCTAGCGTAATGTCTGATGGATATTTCCATACAGGAGATATTGGAGAAGTAAGCAACGATGGTTTCTTAAAAATTACCGATCGTAAAAAAGATATGTTCAAAACATCGGGAGGAAAATATGTTATTCCTGCGTTGATTGAAAACCGATTCAAACAATCCCGTTTCATAGAACAAATTATGGTGATTGGTGAAGGAGAAAAAATGCCTGCTGCCTTAATTCAACCAAACTTTGAATTCATTAAAGATTGGATAGAAAAGAAAGGAAAAAATATTGGGAAAACAGAAAAAGAAATCTGTGACTCCGAAGAAATCATAACTCGTATCCAAAAAGAAGTCGATGAAGCCAATAGTAACTTTGGAAAGTGGGAACAAATCAAACGTTTTGAACTCATTCCAAAAGTATGGTCTATTGATGGTGGCGAATTAACACCAACGATGAAAATGAAGCGAAAAGTGATCAAAGAACTCTATAAAGATTGTTGCGAACGTATTTACGATCGCGC